>JBHLQA010000083.1:0-10446 GCA_048885285.1 Candidatus Odinarchaeota archaeon | reverse complement strand
CCCATTTTATTTACATTATAAGAAAATTAAAAATTTAGCTCAGAAAATGAACTGTTTTGTAAAGTATGAAGCAACAGTTGCAAGTTGTGTTCCTACTTTATCTATAAAAAGAAATTTATTAGGAAATATAATCACTCGTATTGAAGCAATATTAAATGGAACAAATAACTATATTTTAAGTCGAATGGCAACTGAAGGAATACCTTTTGCTGTAATATTAAAAGAAGCTCAAGAGTTAGGATATGCTGAAGCAGATCCAAGTTTAGATATTGAGGGATATGACGCAGCGGGGAAATTAGTAATCTTAGCAAATGAATTACTAAATTGGTCAAAAAATATTGATGATGTAAAAGTTGAAGGTATTACTAAAATAACACCAGAAGCAATGGAATTAGCAAAATCAGATGGATATATTATAAAGCATCTTGCTATTGCGGAAGACAATGATTTAATTGTGGAACCAAGGCTAGTAAAGAAGGATTCTCCATTAAATATTGGTGGAATATTGAATCTTATTAAACTTGAGACTAAAAAAGCAGGACCTATAATTTTTATAGGGAGAGGTGCAGGTGGTTTTGAAGCCGCATCAGCAATCCTTAACGATTTAATTAGCATTATCAAAGAGAGAAAAAAAATGAAAGATAATTTTAATAATTAAATAATTGAGGCATTTCCAATGAAATTTCACTCTACAAATTACAAATCTAAAGATGTTGATTTTAAAACCGCTATTATACAAGGTCAAGCTTCAGATTATGGATTATATATGCTAAATAAGATTCCAAAATTAAACAACGATACTCTTGAATCTTTTAAAAACATGGAATTTATTGAAATGGCATTAATTATAATTTCAAAGTTCATTGGAGATATTATTTCGGAAGGAATACTCAAAAAAATAATTAATTCTGCTTTGAATTTTAAAATTCCTGTTGAAGAAATTACTAATAATGATTATGTATGTTATTTAGATCGTGGACCTACGTGTAGCTTTAAAGATTTTGGCGCTAGAATGCTAGCTAGAATAATGCAACATTTTCTTGAAATTGAAAATAAGAATTTAGTTATATTAACAGCAACTTCTGGAGATACAGGTGGTGCTGTCGCTCAGGCTTTCTATGAAATGCCAAGAATAAAAGTTGTAGTGTTATACCCTAAAGATGAAATTAGTGATTTACAAAGAAAACAAATGACAACTTTGGGTAAAAATGTTATTGCGATTGGGATAAATGGAAAGTTTGATAATTGTCAAAGTTTAGTAAAAGCTGCTTTTGCAGATAAAGAGTTGAAAAAGATTAATTTATCTTCTGCAAATTCTATAAATTTCGGAAGATTAATGCCTCAAACTCTATATTATTTTTGGAGTCATTCATGTATTACTAAAAAAAATGGAGAAGAAGTTATTTTTTCTGTTCCTTCAGGTAATTTTGGAAATCTTACTGGAGGACTAATTGCAGAGAAAATGGGACTTCCTGTTAAGATTTTTATTTCTGCCGTTAATGAGAATGATGAATTTCCAATATTTTTACGAACAGGTATGTATAAGAAAGTTGAACCCTCAAAAAAGTGTATATCTAATGCCATGAATGTAGGACATCCCTCAAATTTAGCTAGAATAATTGATCTTTACGGAGGACAGTTAGATGAGAATGGAAATATTTATAAAATACCAAATATGGAAAAACTTCGTAAAGATATCATTTCCTATTCAATAAGTGATTTGGTTACTAAAAATACAATTGTAGATTTTTATGAAAAGGAAAAAAGAATTATAGAACCTCATGGAGCTGTAGGATGGGCAGCTCTTAAATCTTATCGTAATGATTTTCCTGAGAATAACAATGTTAAATCAATAACATTCGAAACTGCTCATCCATCAAAATTTCCAGATGAAATAATTTCATTAATAAAAATTACTCCAGAAATGCCAACTTCATTACAAATGATAAGAGATAAAAAAGAATTTCCTAATCCTATGGAAGTTAAGAATTACCAAGATTTTAAGAATTTTTTACTTAAAGAATTTAGCAATTAAAATTCATCCTATAATTTAATCAGATAAATCTAAATAGTTAGAAATTAAAGTTTTTAATTCAGAATATTCATTAACTACAGGGAATTGAGGGAATTCTTCAATAACATTATGGGGAGGCTTAAATAAAATACCATGTTTTGCTTCTAGGAGCATTTTGGTATCATTATAGGAGTCTCCTGCGGCTATTATATCATAATTCAATTTTTTAAAAGCTACAACAGTATTTTTTTTCATATCTTTAATACGAATTTTATAGTCTTTTATCATCCCATCTTCATCAGTTTCAAGATTATGACAACAACAAAAAGGATAACCAAGCTTTTTCATGAAAGGAACTACAAATTCGATAAAACTGTCAGTTAAAATTACAATTTGTGCTTGAGAACGAATCCAATCTAAAAATTCTTTGGCACCAGGTAATAATTCCATGTTTGAAATTATTTCTTGAATATCATTTAATGTAATTCTATTTTCTTTAAGTATAGCAAGTCGTTTTTTCATAAGAACATCATAATCAGAAATATCTCTTGTAGTTAAACTAAGTTCATTTATTCCAGTCGATTTACTTACTGCAATCCATACTTCTGGTGTAAATACACCTTCTAAATCAAAACAAACAAGAAACATATTAATATCTATTTATCAATTTTTTTATAAATTAGCATTAAATCCTAAATACTATGGATTATATTAAAAATGAATTCTTATAATATCTTAAACCTTATGTATTTAAGCATAAGGAACAATGTGGAATTATTAAAAGTTAATATTAGCATAATCTTAGATTTATTATATATTTGGGGAGAAAAAGAATGAGTAAATATTCAAAAGATTATACTATTGACGAGATGATGACTGTCTTAATGGCAAGAGAAGTTAGAAATGATGATATAATGATAGTCGGTATTGCTACCCCAATGGTTTGGACAGCATTTACTTTAGCAAAAGTAACTCATGCCCCAGATGCGATCTATCATTATATAATGGGAAATATTTTTGTACAAGAAGCTCGACAAGTGAGTTTATTATATCTTGAAATGAATACAGCAAGAACATATAGATTTCAAAATAGTGTAGAATGTACTTTAGAAACTCTTCCTTCAGATAAACTAACAACAATTGAATTTTTTCGACCTGCTCAGATAAACCAATATGGAAATACAAATAATATATGTATCGGAGATTGGAATAAACCGAAAGTTAGGCTTCCAGGAGCAGCAGGAATCCTTGATTTTAGTATGTTTTATGCTCGTGGTTTCTTTCTTTACACCCCCCGTCATGATAAAAGAACATTTGTTCCTACTGAAAAGCTTGATTTTATTTCAGGAGTTGGATTTCCCAATGGTAAATCTTCTATATGTGGTGGTTCAGGACCTCAATGTATTATTACAAACCTGACTTATTTGTATTTTGATAATGTGAGTAAAAGGATGAGAATAAAATAAATTCATCCTAATACTGATCTAGAGACAATAATAAAATCGACTGGATTTGAATTGATAATTCCAAAGGATATACAACAGACTAAACCTCCCACTATAAAAGAAATCAAACTGTTAAGAGAGAAGATTGATCCACTAGAAATAAGAAAATTAGAAGTTCTTTCAGGAAAGGAACGTGAAGAGTTATTAAATGATATAATTCAAAAAGAACTTACTAAGCAAAATAAATATCCAAAATTAATTACTATTTAATCCTTTATTTGAAATAAATTAAAAGAAAAAAAGGTATTTTATTAAGATTTAGCTCAATTAAAGGAAGTATTTATTTCTTTTGTATTTTCTTAATTATAAAAAGACTTATAGCCAAGATACCCCCTATAAGACTCCAAATTATAGCAGTCCACATCCAAACTAAAACATTATCTCCAGGAAGGTAAGGATAGAAAATCCAAAGAAGTACTAGAATTATTGCCCAAATTGTTGCTATTATTTTTTCATTCTTTTTACTCTCCATCATGAAAAAGATCGATCCTATGACACCACCAATTATACTCCAAATTATTGCTAACCACATCCAGAAAAAGATATCACCAGGATAGAAAGGGTAAGTGACCCACAAAAAGATTAAAATGATTAACCAAATTGTTCCAAATATTTTTTTTGCTTTTTCAATATCTACCATTTTATCTTTTACCTTTTTTTTTAATAATTTAATATTGAACTTCTTTTTATTTAAATTTGAAATCTTTATGTTAGTTCTTTAATTATCAAAAACTAGTTGCTAAAATTATTTTCATCACAATTAATATTAGAATAGAAAAAGTTCCTTGTGTCTGAGCGATACTAATATATGAAATTTGATAATAAACTAGAACTACTTTATATCCCCACAACGTATTGGAATGAACCATCCAGTGGTTTTGAATTAATCTCTAAGGGAAAACATCTTCCTCAAAATATCAACTTTTTCTTTTTATGGATTCCTTTAAATCAATCTGAAAAAAAGCTAGTTGAACAAATTAAACTTATTTTACCAAGTATTCCTCCAGAAAAACTTTTATCCTGCAAAATTAACCTCACAATTCCTAGCACCTTAAGAAATGCAAAAGAATTAGATAATTCCTCAGAAAAATTTTTTGAAATTGTTACACATGTCGGAAAAATCATTCCAATTTCTCCAGCGACCAAATTGCTTTACCAATTGGAGATAATTGAAAATCCTGATCGAACTAAATTACCATTTAGTAATTCTATAAAAACATGGGCTTTTCTAACCAAATTAGTATTTGAATTATTAAATAAAGGACAGTTTGTGCCTGTTTTAGAACCAACTACAGAAAAATTATACACGAGTAAATGGCAATTAATTTTAAAATCTCAGTATGATAGAGATCGTTTTAATTTTATTTTAAAAAATAGTTCTTGGTCATCTTTTTGTCTTCCGAATAATTTTTTCCATGAAGGAGGAGTACTTAAAACTAATGGGCTTTGGCATCCGTCTTACATTTTTTCAGCATTTATGGATAGTGTTGGAGATTTTCTTATACGTTCTACATTACATAAAGGAAAGTTTCAGACTTTTGAAGAATTTTATAGCAGTGAAATTAAAAAAGAGATTAATCCTGATTTTAGATTAAGCTGGGATTATAAATTACTTAAAGGTCTTATCAAAAAAGACCCAATTTTTAAAGTAGATGAATTTTATGAAACAATTCTTCCTATTATAATTAAGAATTGGACTCAATCTGCTCATGGATTTCAATTAAAAAGTAATTTTACTTTGACTTTAGAATTGAAATATCCAGAACAAATTGAGGATGATTGGTTATTAACTTTTTCACTTTTATTCCAGAATAATCCTAAGAAGATTCCATTAAATGAAATTTGGGAAGGAAGTAATCGATTCAAGGAGGAAATTTCTAAGGCATTTAAAAATGATGAACACTATATAGAGATAATTCTACGCACTTTAGGAACAGCAGCAAAGATATTTCCACCCTTTAAGAGAATTTTTGTGGACAAAATGAAAGATGAAATTAATCTTACTTCAAGCGAGGTACTGGATTTTTTAAAATATCCAAAAGATTTATTAATTCAGAATGGATTTAATCTTATTCTGCCAGAAGTATTTTCAATGGGTGGAAGGCAACGTTTAACTGCAAAAATAATTATTCGTTCAAAAGACAAAGCAGAAAAAACAAGTGGAAAAGTTAAAGCATTGTCCTCACTTTTTGACGTTGAATCATTATTAGAAACTAAATGGGACGTCAGAATTGAGGGGAAACAAATAACTGAAGACGAATTAAACAAAATAATAAACTCTAATGAGCCTTTAGTTAATTTAAGAGGAAAATGGATATTAGTGGATCAAAATGACCTTGAAGATTTGAGAAATAGTAAAGATTTTGAAATAAAAGGTTATTTGGATGCATTAAGACTTGGATTAATAGGAAAAGTACAATTACAAGAAAATGGTACTAAATATGAGGTAATTATTGAGGGTGAATTAAGGGAGATTGTCAATAAACTACAGTCAATAGATTCTTTTGAAGATATTTCATGTCCTTCATCTTTTAATGGTAAACTACGTCATTATCAAGATGAAGCACTTCAATGGATGGGTAATATGACTAAATTTAATTTTGGATTATGCTTAGCTGATGATATGGGTCTTGGAAAAACGATTCAAGTAATCGCATTTTTACTTTATTTAAAAGAAGAGTATCCAAATAATCCGGGAAGTGTTTTAATTGTATGCCCCACTTCAGTTCTTTTCAATTGGTATCGCGAATTCAAGAAATTTGCTCCTGATTTAGAAGTAATATTCCATCATGGCCCAAAACGATATACAAAAGCGTCAGATCTTCCAGAATTTTTAAAATCACATCGAATTTTTTTAACATCCTACGGTACTATTAGAAATGATATTTCTTTCTTAGAATCAATTCAATTCAATGGAGTTATTATTGACGAGAGTCAAAATATGAAAAATTACAATTCTAAGCAAACTCAAGCGATATATAAATTAAAAAGTCAATATAGAATTTGTTTAAGTGGTACTCCAATAGAAAATCGTTTATTAGAACTATGGTCACTTTTTAATTTTTTAAATCCTGGTCTTTTAGGAAGTAGAACGGAATTTCAACAAAAATATGTCTTACCAATTGAAAGATTTCAAAATCAAGAAGCGATTGAAAATTTAAAATTAATTATCGCTCCTTTTATTATGCGTCGAGTTAAATCAGATAAATCAATAATACAAGATTTACCTGAAAAAAATGAAATTAAGATTATTATCGAATTAACCGAAGATCAAATTAATCTATATAAGAATCTTACAGAAGAGATATTGGAAAAAATCGGAGATAAATCAGTGGACAATAGACAAAAGAGGGGATTGATACTTGGATTATTAGTGAAACTTAAACAAATTTGCAACCATCCATTTCAATATCTAAAAAAGGATATAAAATCAGTAAAAACCGATAAAGAAATAAAAAAAATTATCTCTCAATCAAATAAATTGGAGAGATTATTAGAAATGACTGATGAGGTTATATCAAATGGAGAGAAAGTTCTTATTTTCACCCAATTTACACAAATGGGCTCATTATTAAAAAAAATACTTGAATGGAAGTATACTTTTAAAATTCTTTACTTTCATGGGGGTGTTCCAGAAAAGAAAAGAAAAGAAATAGTAGATGATTTTCAATCAGAAGATATCGAAAGTCCTCCAATTTTGATTTTATCCTTAAAAGCTGGGGGAACTGGGTTAAATTTAACTCAAGGAACAACCGTATTTCACTATGATTCACCTTGGAATCCTGCTACTCAAGATCAAGCCACAGATAGAGCTTATCGTATTGGACAAATGTATCCCGTTAATGTATATAAATTTATTACAATTGGGACTATTGAAGAAAAAATTGAAATTCTACTTGAAGATAAACGTGATTTAGCAAATAAAGTTATTGAAGTTCAAGCAGAATCATTTATATTAGACTTTGATAAAGAAAAATTAATAAGCCTCTTTACTCTCGATATTTAAGTCCAGAACGTAATTAAAAGTTATATTTATTTATTATAGAAATAAAATGAAAAAAAAAGAAAAGAGCCTTTAAACTATAATAATGATTTTATTAGGGATAATAATAAAGAAGTCTTTACAATTTTAATGTTCCTCAATGAATTAAAAAAACAAGTTCAGATTGTATATAGGAGTAGATTAAGTAATGAGAAATTAAGCTTAATTTTATGCCAGGCGAAAAAACATATTGAGAATAATTTTCATAAAGCAAGATATAACCCAGAGTTTAAAATAGCCTTAGATTTTCTTGAAGATTATGAAACCAATTTAAGATCTCAATTTGGAAAACGGAGTATTAATGCAATTAAAACTATTGAAATGTATCGAAATCATAATGAATTACCAAAATCCACTAAAAATAAATATTTAATCTATCATCCTAATTTAAAACTAGATTATTTTAAAGTAATTGATACTAAAGAAAAAGCTTATTGGTTAGGGTGGCTATTTGCTGAAGGATGGATTCAAAAACCAACGAAAAACAAAGATCATGTATTTGGAGTTGGATTCAGTAAAAAAGATATTTTACAAATATCTAGATTTATTGAAACTATTGGTTTAAATGCTAAATATATAAACTATAAGAAAGGAGTGCAAAGGGTGAAAAATTATGAAGATGCAGACTATATGGAAATAAAGTTTCAATGTAGAGATTTTAAAGAAAATTTAATCACATATGGATTTATTGTTGGTAAAAAAAAATCATATTCTATTGAATTACCTTTTCTTAATAGTCGAGAATTATATCTGGCATTTTTACTTGGTTATTTTGATGGAGATGGAGATCAAGGAAGTTCTCTTATAAATTGTCGCAATAAAAAATTTTTAAACCAAATAAAAGAATTATTTAAAATAGAATTCGAAGTAAAATATAAAGAAAGCAAAGGTGGATATATTGGTAATAGATTTGTAAAAGGATCAGTTTATAGATTAACCTTAGGAGCAGATCTATTCAATAAAATGCTTGATAATTATAAAAAAACTATGCCTCGAAAAAGAATTAGAATGCAAAGCAGTATAGAAAAAGTGGAATACGCTATAAAATTAGCAAAAGAAAAATCAAAATTTGGTTTTACAAAAAAAGAGCTTAAAAATCTTGTTTGGTTAATGCCACATACTGAAATTGCAAAATTACATAGAAAAATTTTTGGAATTTCAATAAATAACCATTTAGTAGGTGATTATTGCAGAAGATGGAATATTAAAAATCCACCTCTAGGTTATTGGCATTGCAAAGAAAATTTAAAGTAATTATTATTTATTTTTATAAGGGTTAAAGATCAAATAATTATAGAGCTTATTGAATTGGTTAGAAATTAGTTGTGAATGTGTATAAATTTGTAACAAATGGAACAATTGAAGAAAAAATTGACGTTTTTTCAGAGGAAAAAAGAGATTTGTCTGATAAAATTGTTGTCTCCTCTGGAGAATCGTGGATTTCTGATTTAGATGACGATAAACTCAAGGAACTATTAGTATTAAGCACTTAAAAAATAATGGTGATAAAAATAGATAATCGTAAAAAACAATTCATGGAAAGTAGAAGATCTAAAGGAAAAAAGCCTACTTTACCTCAAAAAAAGACACAATATGAGAGGCAACGTACTCATGAAGAAGTCGAACAGATTAAAAAAGATCTTTTAAATTATGCCAATACATCATGGGGAAAAAAATGGATTAAATCAAATCTAAAAATAGGGCGCCCCTTTCGAATGCAAAGGGGAATTGAATATGTAAAAGATAAACATCGAATTGATAATCTTTCAATTTCTCCAGGTCAAATTTTTGCAACTGTACAAGGTACTGCTCCAACGCCCTATCGAGTAAAAATTAAATTTGAAACTATCCTTGAAAAAGATTGGAAAGTCATTTTAAAAAAACTTATAAATAAGCCAGCTAATATTTTAGAATTAATAGAAGGTTCCTTACCAGAAGAGATTATATCCATTTTTAATGAGAGTGAATATTCTTTATTTCCTGATGCATCAAAAGGTCTAAACGCTACCTGCTCCTGTCCAGATAAAGCAATTCCATGTAAACATATTGCTGCTGTAATTTTGTATATCGCCCGAGTTATAGATTTTAATCCATTTTTGTTATTAGAATTACGAGGAAAATCTAAGAATGATATACTTACAGAATTAAGTTTAAGTCAATCTTTAAAAAGTAAGAAGGAGTTAGAAAAAGCATCTACAAATCAAGAATATGATTTCCAATTTAATATACCTAAAATTACTATTCAAGAATTATCTGAAACAAATAAAGAGATCCGAGAACGGGATTTCAAAATTAACTTTGAAATAAGAAAGCCAGGAAAAATTATAGAAACTGTAGAGAATTTAGGAATTCCTCAAAATATTGAAAATAAGGCTTTTGAAATTGTCTTAAGAGCAATTTATAAAAAGATTACTTCTGAAATATATTCCTTGTCTTCTGAACTTGGTAATTAAGGAGTTAATCCTTCGTTTTAGTAATTTTATTTTAGAAAAGTTACAAAGTGTTTATTCTAGATATTTGGATATAATTCAATTTTTCGCCCTTTCTCTTTAAGATAAATTAAACTATTTCCTGATAATTTATCAATGTGATATTTAATTGTATTACGTGAAAGGTTTAGAATTCGAGAGATTTCTGAGGAATTAATTCCTGGATTCTTCTGAATAATTTCCAAAATATTTTCAGTAGTTTCTGCCTTTTTAGGCAGACTTTTAAAATTTTTAATTGATTCAGCAGAGAATGTTATTGGAAAGTATATAGTATATTGTCCATATTTTTCTTTTTTTATAATACCATTCTTTAATAAAACAGCTAAATGCCACTGTAATTGTCCTTTTTGGAGAGCACAGTTTCTTAATAATTCATTTTGATGAATTCCAGGATTC
>JBHLQA010000082.1:0-10577 GCA_048885285.1 Candidatus Odinarchaeota archaeon | reverse complement strand
GGCCTTGTAACTTCTGTAAAAGAAATAACGCACCTTGTTTATCTAATGGTGAGTTGTTATTTCCACAACGACTTGACATACAACACCCTGGGCAACCATCATCGGACTTACAATTACAGGAATAAATCAATCGATATGTAAGCCTTATTAGCTCATTCAGATTATAAAATAGTAATTCCGATATACCAATACCTCCCCTATAAGCATCATAGATGTAAATTATTGGTTGTTGCTTGATAGGATCAAAATCGGTTGAAACACCTCCTAAATCCCATCTAGATATTAAAGCTAAAGCTGGTGACATTGCAATCATGGCATGTTCTATAGCATGGATAGTACCTCCAAGATCATAGCCCGCTATTTCAAGTTCTTTCTGAAATTCAAATGGGATGACAAACCATAAAGCCATTGACTCGAATGAAATGATTGGGATATCATCTAATGCATATCTTAAGCGTATTTCTTGTGTAAGTGTATCAATTACTTTATATGAATAATATTCATGTTCTATCCTTACATTTCCAAAAAAGGCTTCAATATTTTTATCTGGTCCAATTTTTTTTTCCGAAATTACTTCAAGTGGAGTAATTTCAGTATGTTTTAGGGATTGGGTATAAAAATCTACGGTTGATTTAGAAAGATAGACTAATCTTTCCTCTATATTAAGTTCATCTACAACATAGGATTCGGCCTCATACAGATAAACTGCTCCAGGATGCAAATCTCTAAACACAAAACTTTCATCCTCAAGTGTTAAGAGTTCCTCTTTTGTTCCTGATTTTAATAAAACCTTATACATTCTTGTTGATAGGTTATTTAGACCATATTTTTCATTTGGAAAGAAATCACTGTTCCAGAAATATTTTTCTCCCTTTTTCAGGAGTAAAGATTCTGAAACCAATTCTTCCAAGCATTCTACGAAAAGATCTTTATCTTGAACTCCAAATTTCTCATTTTCGTCGATTATTATGGGGATTTCTTTGGATCCACAGCAGATATGGTTTTTAATAATATATTTATTTTGCAAAGTAATGAGAATTTCCTCTTGAATAGGTCCAAATAACTGATCTGGATGATGAATATAGAATAAATCTAATGGATCGGGCATTGGAATAAAAGTCGATATAGATAAATCAGTTCCCCTCCCCGAGCGACCTATCTGTTGTTTGAAACTTGCAATTGATCCCGGAAAACCAGAACTTATCGTGGCATCCAAGGATCCAATATCAATTCCTAATTCAAGTGCGTTGGTGGAGCTTATGCCTAAGATTTTTTTGCTTCTAAAATTATTTTCAATTTTTCTCCTTTTATTTTTACTTATTCCAGCTCGATAGCTGAAAATTTTATCTTTGAGAGTAGGAATTGCTTCTCTTGCCCAAATCGTTTGTAATTCAGCCATTTTTCTAGATAAGGTAAAAGTTAGTGTTTGTATTCCATCCTTAAATTTTAAGTGAGTAATAAAAAGATTTTTAGTTTCTTGATGTGGTGAACGATATGTTTTTGAAAAGTCATCATAGGGTAAATCCCATAATATGACTTTTTTTGTACCTGATGGAGAATCATCTCTATCTACAACCTCAAATACCTCTCCTGCTAAATTCTCACAGAATTTTTTAGGTTTATAAATAGTTGCACTAGATAAGATCCATTGAGGTTTTATATTATAGGTTTCCAAGATTCTTTTTAATCTTCTTAACAATAAAGCGAAGTTCGAACCAAAAATCCCTCTATAGATATGAATCTCATCTAATATGATATACTTTAAATTTTTACAGATTCGAGTCCATTTTTGTTTAAACCAAGGTAAATAGAAATGTAATCCATAAGGATTGGTAATTATAATATTTGCATTAGCTAATACTTGTCTTTTTTCATTAGGTTCAATATCACCATCATACAATCCAATCCTATTTTGTTTTATATTGGTTTCTTCAAGTATTTTTGAGAGAACAAGAAATTGATCTCTTGCTAATGCCTTTGTTGGAAAAATATAAAGTGCTGTTGTCTTAGGTTCCTCTAATATTGATTGCAAAACAGGTAGATTATAACAGAGAGATTTTCCTGAAGCTGTTGATGTCATAATTACGATATTTTTTCCTTCTCGAATCTTATCAATTGCTTCTACTTGATGGCTCCATAATTTAATATTATTTTTATCTAACCAACGTTGAAGACGCTTTCGAAGAGGTTTGCTAATAGTAGTAAAACGAGCCTTTTGAGCGGGAATATGCTCAATATGACATATTTGGTTATTATAATAATCTTGTTCCTTTATAAAATGTAAAAATTCTTCAAAATCTACCATAAATAGTATCATTATCTGTAATGAACTATCTCAATTAAAAATTAAAAGGAGTATAAGATTAATTATTTATCTACTGAATTGCTTGTTTTTAAAAAATGCCAATATTTTAATCAGATCAAGTCAAATTTATATAAATAGAAATTTATTTGTTTTTATAATGTCTAGTTCTGATTGGAAAAAAGTTGAATTTCAACAATTCAATAGCAATTTTGGGAATGAAATCTTAATCGAAAGTGCACCAGAAATATTATTTTCAAAGAGAGATAAAGAACATGAGGCTTATAACTCCTTAATAGCTTTCTTTTTTATAGCTGGTTTTTTACTTATCTATATAGCGCTCACATATTATCTGGCAGCATTTTATTTCAGTTTGATATTATTTATTATAGTTATAATAATCTTAATAGTTGTTGATGTATTACTAGTTATCAATGTTATTAAATCTAATGTTTATATTAAACCATTAGAGTGTTGGGTTGAGATCTACAAAGGCAAATCTGAGGGTATTTATGATAATTATTGTTTTACATATTATCCAATTTTTACAGGAAAATGTCACCCAAATGAAGCTATGAATGTAATTCATAAGCTATATCAGCAAGAAATACTAAATAGTAAAATCGATATAACACAAATTGAGGTTTATTTGAAAATAAAGTGGGAAGATGGCTGTAGCACAGAAAAAATAGGTTATTACTTTCAAAACGCTGAAGGACGCCCTTTTAAAGACCAAGATATAAATCGAGCTACTTGGACATTTTTCCCGTTTGAAAAATTTGAATTTGAAAATTACATTGCCACTGGAAATTGGGAACATCAATATGAATGGAAAAATGAGCTGGAATTTGATTTTGATAAGCTTCATAGCTATGCTCCCTGGGTGATTCAAAGATGGAATGAGATAAATTTAAAACCCTTAACTGACGAATATAAAGAAAAAATTAAGTGGAATCTTAGGTATATTGAATCTTTACCGAAATTGAAGCCTTGGGAAGGAAATATAGAAAGTCAAACTTTTGAGAATCCTGAAGCGTTTAAAGATCTAGAAATCATTAATGATGCTATCTCTAAAATTATTAGACATGATAAGAATATTGAAAAATCAAAGGATATTAAAGAAGAGTTATCAATCTTTAAATCATATTTTAGGGATTTAGTTTCTTGAACATTTTTTTATTTCTTTTATATATATTAATATACTCATTAAAGAGCTTATCATAAATTTGTTTATTTTCAGGATTAGGGATAAAAACTTTTTTGACTTTTATTAATGGTATAGCATCAGCAAATTTATTTAAAATTCCTAACCCAACCATTGATATTATAGCAACCCCTTTAGCAGCAGCTAAGTCTGGTTCCTCCATTTGAACAATCTTTCGTTCAAGTATATCTGCTAATATTTGGCACCAAATTTCAGATTTAATGCCCCCTCCAACACAATTAATCTCCGTCGATTTACCTACTAATTTTTCAATATAAAATAATGCCCACTTGATATTATACGCAACACCTTCATAAACCGATCTTAAAATATTATTTCTAGTGTGCTCAAGATTTAGATTATAAAATCCTCCTCTAATACTTGGATCATTTATAGGGCTTCTTTCCCCTAACATCCATGGTGTGAAAATAAGATTATTGGAACCGATTTCAGTATTTTTAACAATTGAATCTAAATAGGAATAAAATTCACTTATACTTCCATTAAATTGTTCCTTCACTTCCATAAATAATTGATTTATAATCCAATTAAGACATGTAGCTCCAGTTTCTTGTTTTGAAATGCATAAATAATTTTCTTGAGCAGAGCTTATGCTCCCAGCATAGTGGGAGATATCGATTAATCTTTTAGAGGTATGGGTAGCGACCCAATCTGCCGTTCCTAGGCATATAATGAGGTTATTATTTAAGATACCTCCAGATCCTAATGCTGTCGAAGTCAAATCACCAGAACCAACAAACACGGGAATTTCTGGTTTCACCCCTAATTCTTTAGAAGCTTCAATTGTCATTTCACCCGCAATTTCCGTTGATTTTTTAATATCGGGTAATTTCTCTCTATCAATTTCAAATTTATTTAAAATTGTTTCTGACCAATCGAACATACCAGGATTAGAATTCATCATCCAAGATGTATGACCTAAATCTCTTGAAGTAACAGCATTTTTGGTACATTTATAAATAATAAAATCCTTCACACTTAGAAATTTATAAACTTTATCATAAATATCAGGTTGATATTCTTTCATCCATAAAATATGAGAAATAGGATCTTTTCCATTAAATCCAGGAGCACCCCCCGTGATTTTGATAAACATAAGTATATTTCTTAATCCATAACCTGAAATTTTGATAATACCCTTTGAAAATTTTCGTGTAATTGGTGCCGCACGCATATCTAACCAGTTAATACAATTCATCAGTGGACTCCCATCAACATCTATAGGAATGGTACAATTCATTTGACAATCTAATGCTAATGTAATAATTTCCTCAGGATCTATATTATTCTCCTGAAGTAATGTTCGCGTAGATTCTTTCACAGCATCCCAATAATCAATTGGATTTTGTTCTACACAATTAGGTTCTGGATAATATAAAGGATAGTTAACTTTTACTTGAGAAATTACATCCAAATTCAAATCGAATAAGACAGCTTTATTTCCAGAAGTTCCTAAATCATGTGTTAAAATGTATTTCCCATTCATAATTAACACAATTTATTTTTTTTTTTCTCTGTTTGAATATTATTTGAATTATTAATAAAATTAAATAATTCAATTAAGTATAATATTATAATAAAAACCTATAAAAAGTAAATTTGAAATTAACTAAAAATAAATACCCGTTCAATTATAAAAGGAGGTTAGTTATAAATTGGAATCATTGAAAAACATTTCTAGTCTTGAAATTCCAACTAATAGAATCTTTTATGATAATAAAACTAATGTTTTATCTATAGAAATATTAGATTTCATGTTTGTTGGTACATATAAAAAGTCAACAAGGATAACTAAAGTATTAGATGATATTTTTTCATCTTTTAAGGAAATTCAACTGAATCGTAACGAAATTTATTTCATAGATTTTGTAACTAATATTAAAATACCTGAAACTACAAAATTAAAAAACTTAAAAGTGTCAGAGAAAAAGAAAAAAGAAATAAAAGAAGAAAAGCCTGAAGAGACAAAGAAAAAACCAAAAAAAAAATTGAAAGTTGCTGAAAAACTGAAAGATAAAGTTTCTGAAATTGAAGAAGAAGAGATATATGATGAAGATTATGAAATATTGTCTTCAAAAGCAGATGATTCAAAATACAAAGATGAAATGGATGAGGGAGAAGAATTATTTAAAAGAGATGTTAGGAAAAGAGAAGAATCTAGGAAATTGTATAGTTTTTTAGAAGATAAAGAGAGGACCGAAAAGCCGCCGCCCTCCGCACCTAGAGCTGGATCCCCTCGTCCCCCTGGAGGGGGTGCTCCTGCTGAAGCCCCATCAGCTACTCCACCCCCACCTCCTCCGTCCTATGCTCCAGCAGGACCTGAAAAAACTTCTATAAAAAAGATGGAAGATGATATTACAACTATTTCAGAAGAACCTCAACCAACAGTATATGAAATTAATATGGGACTTCAATATTATTCTGTTATGATGGAGCAAAGGAGTTATTTGATTTATGTATATTTTTCTCATAAAGAGTTAAAGATTGTGGATGAAGAGGGAAAAACAATCTATGAAACAACTTTTACAATAGTAACTACTAAAAAAGAACCTCCCGTTCTTGATCTTAAAATTAAAGGTGATGAATTTGAAGTACATCCAATATTTGGGAAAGTTGAAGTTAAAAAAGATGCAGTTAATCCTCCAGTAATGATTTTTTCTATTATGCCATTAAAATCTAAAAAAGAGAAAAAGAAGAAAAAAGAAACTGAGAGAAGATTTCTAAATGTCTATATTGAATTCGAAGAAAAAGTAATCAGCCATACAATCTTATCTATTATGGTCCAACCAAAATATTTTAAACTTGATCTTGGACCAATTCATTTGAATCTTAGCAAAAGAACTGCAGCAATAATATCTTTTATCTCAATTTTAA
Source organism: Candidatus Odinarchaeota archaeon (assembly GCA_048885285.1). Lineage (GTDB taxonomy): Archaea > Asgardarchaeota > Lokiarchaeia > Sigyniarchaeales > SOKP01 > Loki-b32. Next base: position 4,176 of record JBHLQA010000082.1, on the reverse strand, counting down.
TAGCAGGAATTTCATTGATATATACAATGTTCTCTTGGGATCCTTCCTCTAGTTTTGTAGATATATTGAGTGGATTTTCCCCTGGTATGGGCTCAATTGTTTTTTTTGCTATTTTTCTAGTTACTTTATTTAAAGAGGGAGTATTTCCATTAAAACAAAAAATAAGTGCATTTCTTAATTTTGATCAAGCAGGAGTAATTCAAAAATAATTGATATGTAATTTTAATAATAAAAATATACTATTTCGGTATCCTTTTTTTATTTTTCAAATATAATATTTTCCCCTGTAATAAATGTAAATTAAATTTGTAAATTTTTTCTAAAATAAATCACTATATTTCAAAAATTAAGTGAAATTAAATGAATAATAAAAAATTAAAGATCACGGTTCCTAAAGGCAGCCTTTTTGATGAGGTAGCTTCTTTCTTTGAAAGAGCTGGGTTAAAGCTTTCATTTTCATCAAAAAGAGATTACAGACCATCCGTAAAAGATTCAGAAATTTATATTAAATTATTACGACCTCAAGAAATTCCTAATTATTTAATTGGGGAAGATGAATTTGATTTAGGAATATCAGGTAGAGATTGGGTTAAAGAAACAAATGCTGACGTAGAAGTATTATTAGATTTAGAAATCGGAGGTGTTTCAATCGTTTTCTGTATTCCTGATAATTGGGAACAAATTAATTCTTTAGATGAAGTACTTGAAAAATTTTATAATGATAAGAAGATTCTAAGAATTTCAACAGAATATCTTACTCTTTCTTTAGATTATATTAAAACTAATAAAACATATAAAAGACTATATGGTGATATTAATCCACTTATAATTACTCCTTGGAAAAAATGGGGAAAGAATGATAAAGTAAAAATATTTTTATCATTTGGTGCAACTGAAGCAAAACCTCCTGAAGAAGTCGACGCAATAATTGATAATACAGTTACAGGATCAACAAAAAAAGCTAATAATTTAAAAATTATTGAAGTAATTGACACATCAACAGCTGTTCTGTTAGCAAACAAAAATGCCTTAAAAGATGAATGGAAAAGAGAGAAAATCAAAGATATATTAGTTTTATTAAAAGGAGTAATAAAAGCCTCAAAATCACTTCATGTATTTTTAAACGTTAGAGAAGAGAACTTAGATAAAATTTTAGAAACACTTCCCGCTTTAAAGCGTCCTACAATTTCAAAATTAGCTGGTGCAGATTCTGAAGGGTGGTATGCTATAAATACTATAATTAAAAAATCTGAATTTTTAAATATAATTTCTTTATTAAGAAAATATGCTCAAGGTCTTGTTGTACATGAACCTCGCCAGATACTCCCCTTAGAAGAAATAAAAAATATGCATAATGACTGATTGTTTTTAAAAGAACTGCATATAAAAATCGAGAAAGGATAGTTATCTTATGAATCTTAATGAACATGCTATAGAAGTATTGGAATTATTAAAAAGTAATAAATTAATTCCAGAAGATTCTAATTTAAGTAATTATAATCAATTAGAAGGTGGAGCAGATACTATAATTTATGAAATTGGAGTTGTAAATCATTCAAAAAAATATATTCAAAGAATTCGGCGACCTACAAATCCACTAAATATTTCAAATGAAGTAACCGAGTTTGAATATGGAGTTCAAAAAACTCTATTTGAAAATAACATTGCTGTGTCTAAACCATATCTGTTGAAATTAACTCCAAACACTAGAGAAAGCCCGTATTTTATTATGGAAAAAATCAATGGCACAAGATTAGACTATTTATTAGAAAGCGATCCAGAACAATCAGTAAAATTAATTGAGAAATTTATTCAAGAATTATTTAAAATACATTCAATTGACATTAAACTATTTCCTCAAATCCCAACACCCGATATTCAAAATAATCCTTTTGCAGCCATAGACCAATTTTTATTAAAAAAATTAGAACAAGTTAAAAGATTTGATAAGGATCTTAGTGAGTTAAGACCAGTTATTAATTGGTTAGAAAAAAATAAATTTAAGAATCCCTGTAAAAAATTAGTTCTTATCCACGGTGATTATCATCCTCCTAACATAATCGTTCAAGAAGATGGTAAATTTCGCATTTTAGATTGGAGAAATATTGCTATAAGTGATTTTAGAAGAGAATTAGGTTTTACAACTGCTACATTAAACTGTTTTACCAAGATCAATTTAGCACCACTTATAACGAAAATTTATGAACAAAATTCTGGTTGGAAAGTAGAAAATTTATCTTATTTCATTATTTTAGCTATGCTTTCTAATTTAATTAGATTATATAACGCAATAAATAATCCAATTATAACAAATGAAAATGAAGAGACGTTGAATTTCTTCAAATCAATAAAAGATTATCCTTTATATCTTGTAGAATTAATTAAAGAAACATGCAATATTGAACTTTCTCAAATTAAAAATTATTTTAAAAATTGTTAATTTAAAATTAGATTTTTTACTCATTTAGATATGATAAAAATCATATAATAAATTAAAGTGGAATTCAAATTAGAAAAAGCCAAGTCAATTAATTGGAGATGTGTATTTCCAGTAGTTTATCGTGAATTTCCAGTATTCTTTTACAATGTTTATCTTATCTTTAGTGAATTGATATATATTTTTTTTATAATTCTTTAATAGTAATAGATATTTTTCAAATTGATTTCTCACTTTATTAAATCCTTTTAATCTTAAATGTGAATATATTCGCTTCAATATGGTAATTGGATCTTTTTCCAAATCCTCAAACTTTATTTCAATTAGATTTTCTTTTGGTATTAATTGCTTTTCTCTGAAGAATTTTTCCATCATTTCTTTATAAATTACTAGAATAAATTTTTCAATTTCGATCATTGAAACATCCTGTAACATAAATTGTCTGAGTGTTGTTTCATAGAAGTTCTTCATTGAAACAAAAACTACATATGGATTCCTATAGATATGAATAAATTTTGCATTTGGAAATAATTTTAATAATAAACTTATACGAGCTGTGTTTGCGGGATTTTTTAGAATTAATTGTTTACCATTAACATTTAAAGTGGTCTTTCTTAATAAGTAGACATAAGCTTTTTGCCATTTTTCTAAAACTTTCTTAGATAAATGGTCAAGACAGATATACTTATAATAATTTTCCACCAATTTTTCAGGAAAATAAAGAGCATTATAGAATGAAAACGGTATAAGATTACTAATTGCCATTTCTTCTTCTTGGGGAAGATTAAGTCCCATTTCCATGTTATCCATTGGTCTCTTCTTAGGTAAGAAGTGATTCATGAAGAATTTAAAGAAATTTGTAATTAAAAATGATTTTGGAAAGCTTGCCTCGAGCATTGTAATATATCCAAACTGAGGATCTTGAGTCAAGAGATTATGCAAGTGGGTTGTTCCGCTCCTCCAATGGCCAAGAATGAAGATTGGAGATTCTTTAATTTTTGTTAATTCAATTTTCTTTCGAAATTTCCAATGTTCAAAAATTCTAAAAGGAATACCCAAAGTGCTCACTAATAAAATAAGATAAAGTCGAGGATAATATTTTAACTTGACAAAAAATCCATTGGAAGAAATTAATTTAAGCCAATTTTTCAAGGGACTACCTAAGGAAGGTCCCATTTTCACTGTTAAACCAACATTTTTCCTTTTTCGAGTCATTTTTCCTTATTCTTAAAAAAAATTTCAAAATTAATAATCTCTTCGTTTAATGATTTAATGATCTATGAAAATATTAGATAAAGTATTCATCAATTACAGATAATAATTTGAAATAAATGCTTAGTTAGAAAAATCTAATCTTAAAAAATTTAAGATTAAATACGTCGAATAGTATAAATTTGGATTTTGTAACAATTTCATAATAAAAATATAAAAGTGTGTTTTACTGAAAATAAATCCCACTTTTTTAGGTGAAAGTAATACCAAGCTGGTATTGATCTTTATCTATTTATACTTATTAATTGATATATCAATTATTTTTGTTATAGATGTTAAAATAAAATAATATCGTTTGTCCATTAAAAAACTAATGATTAAAACGTATGTAATATATTTTATAAAGTCCGTACTTATCTATATCATCCATTCTCTTATGTACTTCTTCGGACCAAAAAGATTCTCTTTTAATTCGAGAAAAAAACGAGTAATGATCAAGAATCGAAATTTTTAAGTTCCATTCATCT
>JBHLQA010000081.1:0-10600 GCA_048885285.1 Candidatus Odinarchaeota archaeon | reverse complement strand
TAAATTCTGACTGTTTGATTAAATCCAGAACCTGTGATAGGGTCACTTAAATTTAAATTAGAGCTTAAGTTTATATTGTCTAATATATCATCTTTAGTAATATTGTTAGTTTCATCTTTTTGATTTATATCAAAAATGTTTAAGAAGTATATATTAGATAAAAAAATTGTAAAAATAAAAAATGAAATCAAAAAAAAACGTGATATCTCCTTTTTTCGTCGAATCAAAAAGACAACCGTAATCTCTATTTTTTGTTTATAAAATAATTTAATTGTATTAAAGTTTATTAGTGAGCTGTAGAATATAACAAAATATTTTATGGTTTCAAATTTATCTTAATTAGAGATATTATTAATTGTTATAATGGGAAATTTTATGAGTGAAGAGTTAATTCTTAATGAAATTGAAGCTAATACTGAAGAATATATAGAATTTTTCAGGGAATTAATACAAACCGATTCATATAATCCTCCAGGAAATGAAAAAAATGTAGCAATTAAAATTGAGAAATATCTAGCGAATACAGGAATAGAATCTGAGATATTTCCTTTTGGAAAGAATCGAGCTAATCTAATTGCTTATTTAAATGATGATTTTGCAGGTAAAAATCTCTTATATAATGGGCATATGGATGTGGTTCCTCCAGGAAATGAAGAAGAATGGAAATATTCACCACTTTCTGCTAATATTAAAGGTAGTAAGGCAAGGAGGAAGGTTATTGGGAGAGGTACGGTAGATATGAAATCAGGATTAGCTGCAATGACTATAGCTCTAAAAACATTGAAAAAATTAAATTTAATTAAATCAGGTAATTTAATCTTAAATGCTGTTGCAGATGAAGAAGTTGGTGGGCAAGTAGGTACTTTATGGTGTTTAGATAATTTATTAAAATCGAAAAAAATTAATTTTGCTGTAATTGGTGAACCAACAGGGCTTGAACCTTTATCGAAGGCAATAATTATTGGAGAAAAAGGACGTGTAGCTGTAAGAATAATAACAAATGGGATTTCAGGTCATGCTTCAGTCCCAATTTTAGGAAAAAATGCTATTTATATGATGAGTGAAATAATTCAAAATTTGGATAGAATAGATGATTTTTTTCCTAAAATTGAACCACCTTTACCTATAGAGAAAATAAAAGAATTAATTAGTGTTGTTTTTCCAAACAAAACAGTTTTTGAGAAAATTTTAAATGAGCAACAAGTACTCCAAAATATTATTAACGCCAATTCTCAATTTACAAAAAATTTGACAATGATCAAGGGAGGTATCAAATCAAATGTTGTTCCAGATCATTGCGAGGCAGTAATTGATTTTAGAATATTACCTGGACAAACGGTTGATATGGTTTTGAATAGTCTGAAGCAATTGATTAATGAATTAGGTTTTGAAGTAAAAAATGAGCCTATAGGACTTCCTAAAGAAATATTTGTGTATTTAGATATAGAATATGCTGGTGAAGCATCATTTTTTAGTGGTTGGGAACAATCGAAAAGTTTAAATGATTTTTATACAATTGTAGAGAAAGTTTATAATAAAAAGCCTTTCTATTTTCTATATCCAGCAAGTGCAGATGCAAAATTCTATAGAAACAAAGATTTTTGCCAATCTACAATTTTATTTGGTCCCGGAAATGCACAACTTGCCCATACAACTAATGAAAATATCGAAATAAAGGACTTTATTAATGCAATCAAAGTTTATACTTTATTCGCTTATAATTTTTTAAAGGATTAATGACTTTCAAAATGATATAGAAATTTATAAGATTCTACTCTTATTAATTTATTAAATCTCAATAAATAAACTAAATAAGTAAGTCCTTGCCTGATATAAAAATAGAAGATACAGTTATTCTTTTAGATACTTCTAGATCTATGTTGAGAAAAGATTTTAAACCAAGTAGATTAGTGATTGAATTACAAACAGTTAAAAATTTCATTCAATCAAAATTATCAATAGACATGAAAGACAGAATATCAATAATTTCTTTTGGGGACGTTTCTAAAAAATTAGTTGATTTTACATTTAAAGTAGATGAGTTAATCAAAGCGCTAAATAAAATACAAATATCAGGTCGCGGAAATTTACATGAAGGGATTGCTTTTGCTTTACAAATATTGGTCGAAGAAATGCGAAAAATTGGTGGGAAGACCTCCCGTATTTTGATTATAACTGATAACAAGTTAAATATTGATACAAATAGAATAATTAAATTGGTTAATATAGCAAAAGGTTTAGGTGTAATTATTGATTCTTGTCAGTTAGGAGGAGACGAAGACTATGGAGATTATTCTTTAAAAAGAATAAGTCAACGTACTGAAGGAGAATATGGACATTTTGATAATTCAAAAGCAATTATTAGTGCTGGTAAAATTTTTGCTTCAAAAAAAGATGTTAAGGAAACTTATGATTATTTTTCTCAAGATAAAAACAATAAAATTGCACCTTTAGTAAGCGAAATTGCATTACCATTAAGAAGACCAACTCTATTAGATATTAGATTAATGATGAAGGGAACAAATAAAGGACAAGAAAAATGTCAAATTTGTCATTCCGTTAAATCAGCAGTTACTGGAGCAGATTTCTTCAGTGAGGGGCGTTACTGTCCAAGTTGTGATCGAGCCATGCATCTTTCTTGCGCTGCTATGTGGGCTAAGAGAACAGAATATAAAGAAAATGTATTTAGATGCCCTTTTTGTTTTTTCCTTTTGGAATTACCAAGAGCAGCTTTAAGATTGATTAAGGATGAAATAAAAGAATCTCAAGAAAAAGTAATTATTGATGATAATGAAAAATTTGTTACAAAAATGGTTTTAATATCTAATGAAGAAGTTGATAAAATTAACTCATCATGTTCATATTGTCATAGTATTTTTTTAGGCGATTTTAAAGTTTTTCAATGCGACAATTGTAATGCCTATTACCATGAACCTTGCTTGGAAAAAATGAAAAAAGAAATTAAGGCATGCAGGTACTGTGGAGCAAAAATTACTTCATAATAACTAAATATTTATTCTTATTTTGTTTAAATTATTTAAAGTATCATACTTTTTTTTTAATAGCTTTAAATAGAGAGGTTGATTAAATTAGGAAATAAAAAACGTTCAAAGTGGATTATTACTTCAGCATGGCCTTATGTAAATGCAATACCACATCTAGGCAATTTAATTGGGAGTACGCTCTCTGCAGATATATTTGCTCGCTTTTTAAGAATGAAAGGGGAAGAAGTTGTATTTGTTTCTGGATCGGATTCTCATGGAACTCCTGTTTCTATAGAAGCAAAAAAATTAAAAGTTTCGGCGGAAGAATTAGCATTTAAATATCATAATATAATTAAAGATCTACATGAGAAATGGCAAATATCTTTTGATAATTATACAATAACACATAATCCAACACACATTGAATTTGTACAAAAAATGTATTTAGATATACAAAAAAATGGTTATATTATTGAAAAAGAAATTGAATCATTATATTGTGAAAATGATGACTTATTTTTACCCGATCGTTTTGTAGAGGGAACTTGTCCTCATTGTAATTTTGAGGATGCTAGAGGAGATCAATGTGATAATTGCCAAAAATTACTAACACCTTTAGAACTTATTAAACCTAGATGTGCTATATGTGGAAATACTCCGAGTATTAAAAAAACAAAACATTGGTATTTAAATCTGCCAATATTACAAACTAGATTGAGAGATTTTATTGAAAAAAATGAAATTATCCCTACTAATGCTCGACAAATGTGTTTAAATAGCATAGATGAAGGTTTACCCAAACGAGCAATAACTCGGGACTTAGAATGGGGAATACCTGCTCCATTTGAAAATGCAGAAGGTAAGACCATATATGTTTGGTTTGAGGCTGTATTGGGATATATCACAGCCGTTAAGGAATGGGCAGAGAAAATAATTAATGAACCAAGTAAATTTGAATACTTTTGGAATGATTATAATACTAAAACAGTATATTTTATAGGTAAAGATAATATTATTTTCCATTTGATCGTTTTCCCTGCATTGATATTGGCATATAATGATAATAAAAAAGATGGGGAAAAACTCGTATTACCTTATAATGTATCATCAACAGAATGGTTAATGTACGAGAATACTAAATTTTCAAAATCAAGGGGAATAGGTATTTGGATTGATGATGCTCTCCAATTAGCTTCATTAGATTATTGGAGATTTAATTTAATCTATAATAGACCCGAGAAAAGTGATGCTTCATTTTTATGGTCTGAATTTGATAATAATATAAAAATGCTAAATGATGTTATAGGTAATTTTATTCATAGATCTTTAACATTTATAAATAAGCAATTTAATAATATAATTCCAAAAAGAATAGAATTGGATAATGTTGATAAGGATTTTGTTCAAAAAATTGAAGAGATCTCTGAAAAGATAGGAGATTTTCTAGAGAATTTTGAGTTAAGAAAGGCATTAAGGGAAATTGTGAATTTTGGAAGAGAAGGAAATATCTTTTTGAACGATAAGGCTCCTTGGCATCTAATAAAAAAAAATAAAAATGCAGCGGGTCAAGTTTTTAATTTATGTGCTCAAGCAGTTTACGCACTAGCAATTCTCTTGGGACCATTCATTCCTGAAACATCTAATAAAATTTTAAATTTTCTCAATATTAATGAACCTATAGAAGAATTAAAATGGAATAGTATTAAAGATAATATACTTAAAGAAGGTCATAAAATAAAAGTTCCAAAACCGCTCTTTCAAAAATTAGACATTAAGGAATTAATTTCAAAGTTAGAAAATGTGAAAAAAACTGAAAAAGGTGAGAAGGAATTGGTATCATATGAAGAATTTAAGAAATTAGATATAAGAGTCGCATTAGTAGAAAATATTGAAAAAGTTCCTAAAGCTGATAAACTTTATAAATTATCTATTGATTTAGGAGATGAGAAAAGAACTGTGGTTGCTGGATTGGCTAAATATTATAAACCAGATGATCTAAAAGGAAAAAAAATAATTGTCTTGACTAATTTAGAACCAAGAAAATTAAGAGGAATTCAAAGTGAAGGAATGCTTTTGGCAGCAGTAGATGGTGATAATGTATCAATTCTAGTACCTGATAAAGATTTATCTCCTGGAGCTAGAATTGAATAATTATAGTTTCAGTGAAAATAATGGATTTAATCGAGCTATGATTTCTCCAAGATCTAATTGAATTGTCTTAAGAATTATATCCCTACCTCTATATTCAAATTGTAGCTCACTTACATTCCTAATTATTTTTAATCTACTTATATTTGTTTTTAAAGAAGTAACAAAATATCTCTGATCCTTATAATCTAAAATATCTAAAACGTCCTTAATATCATTAAATGAATATCCACCACCATGAGGTAGAATACATGCATTTGTCAATAATTCTATAAGTCCTAATTCTTCTGCTCGTTCTAAAAAGTTTTCATTTTTTAATGTTGTTTTAGATAGATTTTTTTTTCCTTGGAATAAATAAGCAGAAATATCTGCCCTGAGTGCTGTTGGAAAAATGTTTGACTTTATTAAATCACAATCAGTATCTGTACAATTACTACCCATGTACATATTATTATAATCCTTTAAAAATTGATGAGATTGATTACAAATTGTTTTATATCCATAATCAAATAGATTATCAGCGATGATTTCTCTTTTTTTATTAGAAAATTCTATAGCTCTTTTATTAAAATCGAGATATTCTTTCGCATCAGAGTCTAATAAGATATAATGTTTACCAAATTTTGTGTCTTCTTCAATAGCTCGTTCTTCTAATGTTTTTGATTTGTCAATATATAATCCTATTCCATATTTGTCATCACGAAATTCTGGTGCACTTCCATGAATTAAAAATACATAGGGTGGAAGTTCTATATTGGATAAATTCTTTGTTTCAAAACAATTAATGAAATGATTTGATATATCATAATCCCAATTTATTAAAATATCATCATGATAAAGCTCTTTTGATTTAATTATATCAATTTTTTTAATTAATGTATAAGGATCAGGTATCTCTTCCAAGCCACCAACTAAAATACCACAACAATTAGGTTTTGTATTAAGAAAGATTAATTTTTCATTTCCATTTCCCCAATTTAATCTTCCCCCATATCCTAAACCTGAATTCCATCTAAATTTATTTCTTGAAATTGTTTCATCAGGAGAAGATATGAAAGTCGCTTTTGGCTCAAATCCATATTTTTGTTGGATAAGTTGGAATGAAGCTAAGCCATATTGCATATTAGCACGGCATAATTTAGAGGTGGCATCATTTAAACCAGTCGAAAAAATAAACTGACTTGCTCTATCTAGTAATTCAACTTTTGAAAGTGCTGATATTTCTGAAGAGAGGATTGAAGAATCCATTTTATAAGGAACAATATTATATATATTATACTTTATCTAAAAATATATGAAAAGATAATATATATAATATTAATGAAAATATTTTGAAAAATTCCTATCAAAAGAATCAAAATTATTGATGAAAAAATAGTAATCATGAATAATTCAGCTAATTTTGTATTATTTGACTCATTAAAATCTATAAGAATTAATGGAAATTTCACAGGCTCTATTATATCAAAATATAAGGATAAAATTATTTTCTCAGATAATATTAAGATTTCGGAGGCTGATGGAATTATTATATCTCAAGGTTTAATTACCGGTTTTGAAAAGGTGGGAATGGAATTAAATCCTTTTTCTAGAAAAGTTGATTTAAAATGGGATTTAGACGAAACTTTATTAGAATATTGTGTATTAATCCCTGAAGATACAATGGAGCAATATGATCAAGGGCAATTTTCTAATGAACTCCCATATACTATTAATTTACTTCACACAGCAGGTTTACTTTTAAACAATCACGAATCTAAACTTAATCATTTGGACTTTTTCAAAGGTGAAATTTTAAAAAATCCTATAGCAATGATTAGAAATGGTATTATAATAGCTGATAGAGTTGTGATCGATGATAATGGAGACCCCGTTTTCTATGATTGTTTGATCGTAGGAAGAGATGAAAATGAAGATATTAATATAAGTTATGAACCAATTACTAACGTTGATGATAAAATGCTTGAATATATTATAATATTAGGTATTGAAGAATTAAAAATTTAAAAACATTTTGATCTAAAATGCTCCTTTTTGAGAATAAAGAACAAAAATTATTAAATCTCCTAAAATTTACTGGCTCACCGTTTAAAAAGTTCGTATCTACAGGAGAAATCGAAGAAGATATTGGATTAGTCCAATCAAGAGAAGAATTCTTAAATACTATCATCAGCATATTAGATAAAAATGAAAATATCATCCTGCCAATTATAGGAGATGTTGGAACAGGAAAAACACATTTATATTGGGCTTTAAAGCATGAATTATATTACTATAATATTGTTTACATTTCCTTAGAAAATGTTGTTAAAAAATTCTATTATAATACATATTTTGAATTCATAGAAAATATGGGTATTGACGTTTTAAGAAATATTTCTCGAAGACTATGTAATAATTGGGGTGCTTTAGAAAGAAGATTTGGTTTTTTTCATGTAGCAGAAATAGAAAAGGTCAAGAAAGTTGCGTGTGAAGAATGGGCTCCTAAGTTTGAAAATAAAGATTCAATTATGGATATTATAAATGCTATAACAGCTCATCAATTAGATCCATATAAACAAATAGAAGTTGAAAGATGGTTCTTAGGAGAAGTAATAGATATAAGAGAATTATCAAGATTGAACTTAAAAAACGATTTGAGAAAAAAAAATAATGCATATACTATGCTTAAAGTATTAGTTGAAAATGCCATGGTAAATAGTGTATTATTTATTGATGATTTCGAGAAAATTGTCTCAATGATGAAACCTATACCAATAGAAGAACAAAAAGAAGAAGTTTTTGACAGAAGTTGGCTTTATGGGAGTAATGAATCACCTGAAAAACGTTCTGCTAGTAAAATATTAGATAAAATCGTAAAATTAACTAATATAAATGGGTTAAGAATTATTATTACATTAAAGTCATTTGATTTTTACGAAGATATTATACGAAAATTTGAAGATGTAGACAGTAATCTTTTAAACTTAATAAAAGAACCTATTATCCTATCAAATTTTAATGATGATGATGTTTTCACATTTTATAAAAAAAATTTAGAATTCTTTTTTGGTCATCTCAATTATTTTGATTATTTTCGAGATTTTTCTCAATCTTATTTTCCTCTAAACAAAGAAATAATAAGATACATTTTTATCCAAACGAAAGGTAATCCCAGAGAAATAATAAAGGTTTTAATAAAAATTTTTAATGATATCATATTTTCAAATGAAGAATTAGAAGAAATTCTTAAAAAATATCAATAATTCAATTCATTTATAAATTCTTTAAAAGTATTTTTTCATATATATCTATTTCTTTAAAATAAATCTCTTTATATTCAATTTCCCAATTTGAGTTTGAAATTTTTTGCCGCAATGATTCTAAATTAAGTAGAGATCTAAAATATAACAATAATATGATTCTAATAGAATATGGCTTCAAAATTTTATAATTCTCTAAATCATCTAAGCTATTAAATAAATGATTTACGTCTGGAAGAAATTTACTTAATATGTGTGTGCAGAGTGCTTCTAAATCAGAATCTTTTGAATTTAATGTTAGAAATAAATTTTTTTTCATACTATTTGGAAGAACTTTTAAATTTAATATTACTCGAAAAGAATTAATTTTAATTAGAGAATAATCATCATTTATTGCATTACTTATTAAATCTATGACTGGGTCAGGTATATCCGAATTTGCAGAAATTTTATCAATCGCTTGAATTATCTCATTTCTAATCCATCTATCTGAAATATAATAGGTCTTTAATAAAAAAGTTAAATATCTATCATTTAACACTGTTGTTTTACCAATCTCTCCTATTAAAAATATCAAATTAATTTTGACTTTATTAAAAATCTGTTTCTTTAAATTATGGATTAAATAATCTATATATGTTAGATAATCTCTTTTAGGATTTTCACTTAATTTTATTAAAAAATCATTTATAACTTCTGGATCCATAGTATCTTTTATTTCTTTAAAGTCCTTATTCAAAATTTCCATAGATCTAACGAATGTAATTTATTTATATAGATTATTAACAAATATTTTAAAGTTTTTATCATATCAACTTTAGAAATTGAATAAGCAAATAAGAAATAATATAAAAAAAGATAAAAGAAAAAAAGGAGTTTTTAAAGTTATATATATTCTATTTTACAGCTTCAAAATAAATATACCATTGTTCATCATCATCTATGAATTCTGTTCCTAAATGTTTATGTTTAGTTTTTGCTAAATCACGTGGAACAGATTCACTTGCTGGTTTATAGTCTGTTATTACTTTTAAAACAGTTCCCGGTCTCATTTTCATGAGTTGTTTTTTAGTTTTTAAAGCAGGAACAGGACATACCGAACCACAGACATTCAATTCCATATCATATTTCATTTTGTTTACCTCATTACATTATTATTTTTACTTTTTTAATTTCAATCACACATAATAGAAAATATTGGTTCCTCCATATTAGGTTCAGCTTTCATCTCTAATTCCATTAATTGAACTAAACGGAGTGCTTCATATCTTGCTTTCTTAGGATCTAGACCTGTTTGGTTTATGATCTCTGTAATAGTGCTAGGACCTTGAAGTGCTATATAGTTTAAGACTTGTTGTCTTGGAGTTTTTTCAAATTTCATCAATTCACGTTTAGTTTTTAGGTTGATAGCATCTTTCAAAGCTTCCTCGTCAACTTTTCCTTGTTCGAATAAACCTTTTTTAATGACATCTTCAACAAGTATTTTACCTCGTTCTGTCCATACTACCACTGTTGTGTATCCCTCTTTCGACCCTACCTCACCTGCAGTAAGATCTGAATATATCGCAGGAAAATCTTGACAATGAGAACAGAAATGATTACAACTTAAACATCTTCGAGCTTCTTGTAAAGCCATTTCTTCATTGAACATCTGATCAATTTCATCAAAACTCCAATCAATCTCTTCAGTTGCTGCGTCTAAAGTTTCTGGTTTCAGGGAATAATCTTTTGGAGGTTTCTTAGGTCCCGTAAAGAATGATTTATCTATCTTATATCTGCCTTCCATCAAATTCTCTCCCTTTAAATATCTGTCAATGGAAATTGCTGCTTCTTTTCCATGAGCAATTGCAGCAATAGCTACAGCTTTAGAGTTACTAATAATATCTCCACCAGCAAAAACTCCAGGAATATTAGTTTCAAACGTTATTTCATTTACTTTAATTCTATTTCGCTCTTTTTCTAATTCATTGTTTGTTGCAATATCTATCTGTTCAAAATCTACGGCCTGACCGACTGCTATTACAATGGAATCAACAATTATTTTATAATCCGATCCTTCAATTTTATTTAATGATCTTCTTCCATTCTTATCAGAATTACCCCATTCAATATTATAACAATTTAAAACTAATTTTTCATCTCGATCCTGAGTAATTTTTGAAGTGGAAGTCATGAAATGATAATTTATAAACTCCATTTCATTTTCAGGAATGTCTCTTAAGACCA
>JBHLQA010000080.1:0-10633 GCA_048885285.1 Candidatus Odinarchaeota archaeon | reverse complement strand
AAGGGTAGGCATTCCCAATATAATTCCAATATTCGCTATAGCTAAACCAAAATACATAGGATGACGCATATATTTAAACCATCCCTTTATAATAAGGATTTTTGTATCCTCCCAATTCTCACCTTGACCTAACTTTTTCATAATTATAAGTTGACTTATGAAAATGAATATTCCGAAGCCACATATAGTCATTCCGAAAACAAATAAAAGTATATTATCATAAACCTGTTTAAAATAGATACTTAACATTATACTTGTAAAATATAGTGTCATTGCTAAACACATAGATGCTTCATATTTACTTTTTTCTTTAATTGCCCAAACAAGCCAACGCATAAAATATATCATCAAGACGATCCAAGTAATTAAAATTATAAATTCGATCATATTGTATCAGCTCTGCTTTTGTTGAGAAAAATATTTAATTATACCTAATATTGGATTAAGACGGGGTACTTTTTCTCTATAAATTCTATATTCTTCACCGAATTTTTCGATAAGTTTTTTATCCTCGGAATATGTCCATTGATAAGTTAATATTATAATGATAATACTAAGGATTAGACTTATCAATAATTGGGTCCATAAGGTAATAGTAATGCTAAAGAGTATCCCTCCTAAATACTGGGGATGACGAATTATAGCATATGGACCCTTATCAACTACTTTTGTTGTATTCAGATAACTCTTTCCCTTTTCTACACCGCCTCTCTTCTTGAACGTTATAAAAGGAATTACTGCAAAATAGATGCTAAATGGCCAAATTATATATCCGATATACATTAAGTACGTTAAACCTAACTCGTTGGAGAAAATAAACATGAAAATAAGTTGAATTATAAAAGCAATTGAGAATATTGTTGTAAGAATGATATCTCCAATACTAAATTTATAATTATTTTTAGGTTCAATTATATTTTTTTCTAACATTTTTCAATTAACACCTAAAGTTTTAAATAATTAAAGTTACTATTTATAATTAAATTTGAATATTTAAGTTTAACTATTCAAACTTGACTATAGTTTTAATATTGAAAAAATAATTCAAATTTAAGAATTGAAAAGAAATTATGCCAAGAAAAAGGTTTACTCCATTAAAAACGTTCATTTTAGGGGTAATGAATACAATTCCTAAACCTATGAGCGGGTATGAACTCATTTCCATAGCAAATGAATGGTATTATGATCACTATATTAATGCAACAAATGCATCGTTTTATTATGCATTAAAACAACTCCAAAGGGAAGACTTCATTCGGGAAAGTGGTACTTGGCAAGAAGGCAACCGTCCTGAGAAAAAGATATTTAGATTAACAAGCAAAGGAAGAAAGGAATTCTTTGAACAAATGAAGCATTTTTTAATGGAGAGCCAAGATTTTTATTTTGATATTGACGCGACAATGCCTTTTATTACCCTTTTTGGATCGAATATCGATAGAGAATTCTTTTTTGACACTATAGATAACAAAATTGTTAAACTTAAAGAGTCTTTAAAACATGCTGAAGAAGGTGAGAAAACAGTGACTTCGCATTTTTCATATAAGTATAATCCATTTAATATTCTACCACTAAAACATTGGAAACTTCATTGCGAAGCTGAAATAAAATGGCTTGAATTTTTTAAAGAAAGGGTTGAATCTATAACAGATTTTAAAGAATTATTTCAAAATTTTGTAAAAAAATCTATAGAATTAAACCAAGAAGAAAAGAAAAATGATGTAGTTTAGTCAAGAATAGGAAATATTTCATAAGACTTTTAATAAATTAGTTTTAGGGATTTTTAATTATTGGATCTTTATTTTCATCCCAATTTACAGCAAATAAGAAATCTCTGCTTGATTTATTTGTATAAATCAGAGGAAAATTACCTAATTCTTCAAATTTTTTAGCAATATATTCAAGATAATCATATTTTGGGAAATAATATTGAACAGGTTTATTATTTTTTAATCTATCTTTTATTAATAGCGCTTTAGCTTGTAAAGTGAATCCTTTTATTTCAAAAAAGTTTGGATTTGCCTTTTCAATGATCTTAACATAATTTTCAATCATTGCATCATTAATATTCACGTCCTTCACAGCTGTTAATCGTACAAGACTTCTGCAATTTAACGATTGGATTGAATCCATTGTTTCCATAATATTCTGCCAACCGTTTTTAATCATTGGTCGACACACCTTTTTATAAACCTCTTCATTGGGTGCTGCTAATGTAATATATAGTTGAGAAGGATAAGGATCTAAATTTTGAACTTTCTCTGGTATTGTACCATTTGTAACAATAAAAGTGGTAAAACCTCTGGTTTTAAATTCATTTACCAAACCAGAGATTTTGGGATATAATAGTGGTTCTCCATCGAGTGAAATAGCCGCATGATTTGGTTCCAATGCTTCACTATGTGCTTGGATTATCTCATTAGGTGTAGTCAATGTTCTATTAATTAATACTTCCAGCTCATCTCTATTTTTGATACAATAATTAATATCATCCTCTAATCTAAAATTATTGAATGATTCATCAGTACTTTTAACATATTTTTGGTTTTTTAGAAGTGTAATTGCTCGTTCAATTTTATTTTTTGAAACATGAATATTATTACTTAGGGAATTTATGGTATGCTCTTTTTGATTATTCATAAGCATATAATATAGAATATCAATCATTATTTCATAATTATCGAGATAACGTCTCAGAGGTAAGTGATTCTTGATAATATCTTTATGATGTCGTAGCATTTCATCAACTAGAAATTCTGGTTCATCTGATTCTCCAATGAATTCACTTCCGAGAGACCCAGATTCTATATCTCTCCAACAAAAGACACATTGATGGTTACAAAAAGGCAATGAAGGTGTATTTTGCAAACATCTATGGCTTTTTATTCCAAAAACGCCTTTATAACAATTTCGATTATCCCTTCCAGTCATCAATCTCTGTTCAAGCCAGTGACATGGTTTAATGGAAGAATGTTTATGTTCTCCAACAATTCTATAAGTTGTTTTTGTATAAGCCTCAACAAACTCATTTGTGATTTTGTTATCAATAATATACTTATTTTTCATAAAGATACCACAATGAACTTACAATTCTCACTAGTTTATATAAATAAATGTATTTTATTAAGATATTAAATTATATTCTTTACATTTATAAGTATATTAGTAATTAGTATACTACTTTTAGATTATAACTAAATTTAGAATTTTGGTTAATTAGAATAAACAATAAGCTGATCCAATATGTTAAACAGAATTAAAAGTGAATTATTAAATGTAGGATTAAAATTCATTAGTGTCGATGAAAAGATCGTAAGAATGATACTTGAAACAAATCATTCAAATCTTAATGAAATAGTAATTCTACCTGCAATAAAGCCTTTAATGAAAAAACTATTGCAAAAATTACAGAACAAAAGAAATTATGGAAGAGTTTATAATGGGGAATTGAATAATGTCAAAGTTAGTATAGTTCGTTCTTTAGTTGGAGCTCCAAATTGTGCGATGGCTGTAGAAGCATTAAGAAGATGTAAGACAACAGTAATTATTAGAATTGATGTGTGTGGAGGAATAGAAAATATTAACACTTCAATTAATATAGGAGATATTTTAATTCCAAAATTCGCTTTTTGTGATGATGGAACAAGTCCTCAATATTTAAGAGAAAATCCCTCCTTAGTTAATGAATTACAGTCAATTGCAAATCCATTGGGTAAATTTCAAAATATGTTTACAGGAAATCAGACTATTTTCATATCTAAACCTAATGAAATGTTAAGAGAATTGTTTTTAAATGAAGGTAATACCCTTTTTTCAAATAAAGTTAAAGAAACTAATTTATGGACTACTGATGCTTTATTTTGTGAAAGTCTAGATTTTGTAAGAGCATTATCTTCAATAAATGTTCAATCCGTAGACATGGAATCATCTATATTATTTTTGCTTGGCAAAATCTATAATTTAAAAACAGTTTCAGTATTATCGGTTTCGGATTTACCAGGGAATCCTAAATATGATTTGCTCCATTCAAATGAAATTCATCCCGAAATGGAGAATGGAATTGATAATGCAATAAAATTATTGATAAAAGTATTACCTCGAATAAATAATGCATTAAAAAGGTAATTATGAAATTGATTTGAATTTAGAGCCCTTTCAAGGGTTGAGAAAAGTCTAGTTCATCAAAAAAGTCATTATATTTCTTTGGGAGGTTAACGCCCGTCAGATTTAATTATACAGGATTTATTTTTAGTACTTCTTAGAAGCGCCATAAATTGAGTATTGAAGGGTTTTTCGATGAAAAATTCTTAATTAAAATAAAAAAGAATAGTTATTATGAATCTTTAAAATTTCTTAAAGAATTACATTATAACTAAAATCATCATAGCATATTCTTAATTGGAGTATTCAAGATTAATTGAATTTTAAGATAATAACCTAAACTCATCATCTTTATAACTATGAATATAGTAGCTTTATCAAATTATAAACCTTTTAGAAGGTTGCTAAAATCTGGTTCATCAAAAAAGTTATTATATTTCTTTAGGAGTTCTATATTAATTAGAAAGATTTTTTGTCCATTTTTATTATTAGCACTTCTTAAAAGGTTCAGTTCTTTTAGTTTTTTAATATGATAAAGAATAGTCCCTGAATACATGTCAAAATTTTCCCCTATTTTTGAGACCGTTATCACTTCATCTTTAAATATTTCTTCCAATATTTTAGGAATCAAGGGATTCAGAAAAATAACTTTGAATTTATCATAATCCTCAGGTATATCACTTAAAAAATAATGAAGAGATTTGCCAATTTTCTTAGATCTAATAAGATCAAAACGTTCTAAAGTCATTACATGTTTTAAAAATGGAGTTCTAGTTATTTCTAATTCAGACTCAATTTTCTCATCTCTTGCATGAATTCCAGGATTTTTTTTTATAAACTCAAGGATAGAAACAAGTTTTTCATTGGTAAGAATCTCTAGTTTAGTACGCCTTTCATTTGTTACTATCCAGTTCTTTTCTTCTAAGCTCCGAATATTTAGAAATATGTCCTCTTTGCTATATCCTTTCTTGTAAGAAAGTTTGGCAATACATTTAGCATATAATTTCTCGATTATTGGATACTTTTGGATTTGACTTTCAGATTCAATCTCGAATTCAGTATCATATCTTTTTAACTTTAAAATTTCAGATGCAATATCTAATATTTCTTTTTCAATTTCACTTAATTCTTCAACAATTTCTTCTTTTTTTAATTCTTTTTCTTCTATTTCAACAGTTTGCTGTAATGGTGTAAAATCAGTTCGCCTAAATGAGCTATCTCGGAGTATTTCTTTTTTCTTATCTCCTCTGGGCTCTCTTCTTTTTTCCATTGACATTTTTAGGCGTTTTCCTCTAAGAATTGGACAAATTTGATTTGTTCTTCATAATCCATATATTTTAATTGATCTAAAATTTTATCGTAATGTTTTGGTCGAATATTAGGAAGTTTGCGAATTCTAGCAATCAATCTTTTT
This sequence comes from Candidatus Odinarchaeota archaeon, assembly GCA_048885285.1. Lineage (GTDB taxonomy): Archaea > Asgardarchaeota > Lokiarchaeia > Sigyniarchaeales > SOKP01 > Loki-b32. Next base: position 5,121 of record JBHLQA010000080.1, on the reverse strand, counting down.
GGAATTTCTTTATATAAATTAACAACAGCTTCAATATATTTTACCTGTTCTTCTTTTGTTAAGAACGCAAGTTCTTCCAATAATTCTTTCTTTTCCTTTTTAGAAATTTTTAGATCGAGAATCTGTTTTCTTAAGTCCTTTGAAAGAACTGAAAATATTTTTGAGAAATATTCTTTAACTAATTTCTTATCTTTTTCATCTTTAACAGGTAAAAGGGAATCATGCAATTTTAATTTAAATTCCTTCTCCCTCTTTACCTTTTCTTTTTTATCTATAGTTATCGGGATTTTTTCAAGCTCTTTAACAGTACTTTCTTCAATTTTTTGAGGTTCTACTCTGATTGGATTTTCTTCTGTTTTAGCTATTTGAGCTATTTTTTCTCCTGTTTTCTCTTTTTGTAATTCTTCTTCTTTTTCATAAGGTTTTATTGGAGCTTTTGAAGTTATTGGTGGAGTTGAAGCTGTTGGAGCATAATGTATTTGTTTTTCTTCTATTGGTATTCTTTTAATTTCTTCCGTTGGTTTACCAAAAATTAAAAAGAATATTAGGATCCCTTTGAATAATATGAAGATACCAGCTGAATAGAAGAATACTCCAAAAATACCCAAAATAAAATATTTAATTGCATCCTGAGCCTTAAATTCTTGTTTTTCATCAGTTTTCTTTTTTAAACTACTATCAATAATTAAAATTACTAACGAAATAATCAAGAAACAAAGATAAATGAAGATTCTAGCAGGTACTGGGATATCAAATGGTAAATCTATATTTATAGTATCTGATTCAAGTAAATATAGTTTACTTGCATATATTCCAAATATACCAAAAAGTATGATTACAAAACCTGCTTTAGCAGAGAAATAATTCAAAGAGTTTTTCGCAAGTAATCCATAGTCATATTTTTTTAAAGATTCATTCTCAGAATCTGTAATCACATATATTATAATAAAGATTCCCTTAATGAGAAGAATAACACCAAGCCCATATAGAATGCAACCTAAGATTCCCCAACAGAATGAATCAAGAAAAATATCATTGTATTTTTTCTCCCTTACTTTTCGAGTTATACGTGTTCTATCGTAAATTATGAAAGATAATCCTAAAAGCCCAAGCATAAGACGCTTAAATAGGATCCTAATATCCCATGAAATAGTTAATTCTGCTAGAAATCCAAGTATAATAACTGTAAAGATAAAAAAAGGTATAAAAGACATTTTGTTTAAAGCTTGAATAACTTTTTCTATCTTAGAAGATTTTTTTTCAGATATTCGAAGAGGGGGCTTTTTCATTTTTCGATATGGGGTTGTCGCAGGTTTAAATGAAACACCTTCCATAATAAAAGGTGATCCACAACGTTCACAATAAACTTGGATATTATTTTCTATTAAGTGAGTAAGTTCATCTGGGAATGTATATCCACATTCTCTACAAACATAAACTTTTGACATACTGTTTAACTACACCTTTATAATTAAATTTTTGTTCTATTGCTTTAATTATTTTTGATTAAAAAGATGTTTAACTTAATTAGTGGGAGATAGATATAATTCTGAGGGCATGATTTTGGGTAAGACGTGTTCCACATTTCTCACAATATGCTATTCCATTTTTTTCAAAATAATATTTCATTCTTTTAGACATCTTCCTCCCACATTCACTACAATATTCCAAATTATATTGATATTCGCTTGTAAAATCATTTTGAACATCTGTTTGTGAACTTTCCTTTTTCGATGGTTTTGGTTTTCCTGATACCAAATAATAAAAACCTTCATTTAGCTTATAAAAGCCATAACCAATATACTTAAGAAGCAAGTATATTCCCTTGAAAATATAATATAGCATATATGCAATTCCTTTAATCAGATAATAAACAAGAGTTATTGCTAATGCACATAATACAATTAGACCAATTATCGCCAACACTTGCCCATATATAGGCTGTTCTAAATACCACTCGATAAATACATCATACCAGAATCCAATATTATTAAAAACCTTCTCCCAATCCAAATTAAATACACCAATTTTTCATAATTATTTACTAATTAAATGATATTAACAAATGATTTTAAAAAAAATGGAGTCCAATTTTTAAATTATCTGAAAATAGAATATTACTAAGATATTAATTTTTTATTATATTTTTCCATTTTAAAGCTTTAACTGTTTTTTTAAGAGTGTGATCATCATCTACCCTGTTATATATTAAATTTGTAAATACTTTTTCCGCTACTTTCTGAGATTGCTCAACTGGAACAACATTATCATTATTTCCATGGAAAATTTCAACTGGAACATCTACAGGAGAATATAATTTTGGATCTAATAAGGGAGTTGACAAATAAGGGGCAAGTAAAATTAATTTAGAAATCATTTTTGGATTTTCTAAAGTAAACAATGTAGCCATTAAACCTCCAAAACTAGAGCCAATAATTATCCACTTAATTTTTTCTTTGATGATTGAAATTAATTGCTCCATACGTTCTTTGAATAATATACTGAGTGGTTTATCTGAACTATATGGGGTAAAATTTGGAGTTAAACATCCAGGTAATGTTTTTCTTAATAATTGCCCTTTAAAACCATTACCCGAGCTTATAAGCCCATGAATAAAAATGATATTATACATTTTATTAGACATCTTTTCTATATTCGATCTCTGTAGGAAAATTATTCATTTCTTCTTTCAGCAATTTCAATTCCTTCTTGTGTCCAAAAAATACTAAAATCCCAAATATAGTGAAATAAATTACCAAAATAAGAAATGTATAATAATAATATTTATAAGTATAACTCATAAAATGTAAAGCCGATCCGATACAGAATCCAGTAAATAAACGATATGATGTAGTACTTTTTCTTAATAAGAGTCTTTGTGTGCCCCAGTCAATTAAGCCTGGTATTGGAAGAATAATACAGAGAAATAGAGAAAATTCTGTACTAATTTCTACCTGAAAAATATTATAAATCAGATCTGTCGAAAACATAGATATTAATCCTCCAAGAATTACACCTGAACATCTTGAACAGAAATAAATTTTTGTTCTACCAAATTTTAAATAGAATGTGTGATCACTGGCTAAAAGAGGATGGTGGGTTAAGATTAGATAATATAGATGATTTTCTTCTTTAGAGAGAATTCTATCATATATTAATAATAAAATAGGAACAATAAATATAATAGAAATAAGTGATTGGAGAAAAAATTTAAATCCATAATTGATTATTATTACTTCCACAGATCTTTGACCTGAATATAGGATAAATTGAATTAATATAATTAATCCAGAAATAATAAAAGATACAATAATTAAGATAATAAAAGTATAATAGATCTTAAGGGGGTTAAAATATTTCATAGGACGATATTTATAGATTCCAGATAATAATCCTAATATGGCTACTATGAAACACCATTCAAAATAAAGTGTATCATAGAATGCGAGTTGAAAAAGTAATTCACCCAGGAATCCTGAGATGCCCCCATGGAAAGGACCAGCTAATATTGAGAAATATGTGAATAATAAAAGTGTTATTCCAAATTGAATCGAAAATTCTTGGTTATTTATGAAATTACTGGATATTGAACCAAAAGATTCAGAAATATATACATAGGAGATTATTATAAAAATTATAATCAATAAATTTAAAAAAATAAAGTTTAAATAGTTTTTTCCCTCTCTATTTTGAGGACTTTCATTCAATATAGTTAATAACTCTTTTTTTGATTAAAATTTTAATAAGGAATCTTTTTAATTGAAAATTTGATCTAGTTCTTTAATTAGCTTTTCTTTTGTTAATTCAAATCCTTTTCTGAGAACTTTAAGAATAATATTTTTTCCCACTGGAACTTTTAATATTGAATCATCTTTTTCCACGATTGATATTCCCTCCTCATTATAATCCAATTGTCGTTTTAAAGCTTCGTATGCTTTTTCCTTAGTTTTAAATGTTGCTCTTGACAATTCAGCATAATTTTTAATATCTTCATAAACTTTTAAGAATAAGATACTTTCTTCCACCTGAGTTATAAAACTTTTTTTAGTTATATCCTTTAACTTTGTGTAATTTTTATGATTTTTTTTACATTGTCTATCGGTTTGGTCATTTTCTAAGTAAATTGGAAAATTTCTATTAATAACCCTTTCGATATGCTCTTTTGATCCATCCCCATTTGTTAATATCTCTTTCGCAGAATCTAAAGTTATCTTAATTTGTCCTAGTGTACCTGTACGAGCATCTTTATCTGTCCAATATTTATAAAAAGATTTTACAATAGGTTTCACTATTACATTAAAAACTCCTGTATCTAATTCTGATTCTATTAATGATCTTCCATCATTAAATGAAACATTCATCTGTTCAACCATTCTATTCTCTAATATTTTATAATTTCTCTCAATGTATTCCATGGTTAATTCTCCAAAGTAAAAAATACGTATAATTAATAGAATTTTTCATAAATTTAATCATTTTTGGTTGTACATATCACTGAACCCTTGAATAAATTCTTTTTTAGTCAATTCAAATCCTTTTCTAAGTGCTTTTACAATAATTTTTTTTCCTACTGGAACTTTAAGAATGGAGGGATCTTCTTCAACTATTTGAATTCCTTTTTCTGCAAAATCTAATTGTCTCATTAAGTTCACTTCAGCAATTTCCTTTGATTTAAAAGCAACTCGACATAATTCTCCATAATTGTCTACATTTTCTTCTACTCCTAGAAGTATTACTAGTTCTTCTAAATAGTTTATAAATGTTTCTTTAGCATTCTGTTCAAACTTTTTAAAATTTTTGTGCTTCCTGTCTCCCATTCGAAAAGTTTGATCATTTTCAAAATATTTAGGAAAGTACTGTTCAACAATTTTATTAAATCTTTGATTTGTGTTTCCATTAATAACTAATTGCTTACCAGCATCTAAAGTAAGCTTAATTTGCTTTAAAGTTCCAGATTTTGCTTCATTCCTAGCCCAATAATCATAAAAACCCTTTACAATTGGATTAATTATAAAGTTTAAAAACCCCGTATCTAATTCTGTATCAATAAGTTTTCTTCCTAATACAATAGATTTCTTCATTTGTTCAATCATCCTTGTTTTTATCAGTTGATAATTCCTT
>JBHLQA010000079.1:0-10754 GCA_048885285.1 Candidatus Odinarchaeota archaeon | reverse complement strand
GATTAGTATGATAAATATTCTAAATGCCTTCACTTTTAAACAATTTTAATCAATATTAAAAAATTAATATTCTAATTTTTTATTATTTATTTTCCTTTTAATAAGGCTTAAAAATTCATATTTTTACTAACTAAGAAAATAAAAAAACTAATTCGTAATAATGAGTAAAAGAGCGTTAAATTTTAAAATAACTGTAGTTGGTGATGCCGCAGTCGGAAAAACATCGCTAATTAAAAGATATACTACAAATACATTTGAAAAAGACTATATATCTACTTTAGGAATGCAATTTTCACAATTTGAAACAGATATAGATGGAGAAATTGTGGAGTTATTATTATGGGATTTAGCAGGACAAGAGTCATTCAATATCTTACGTAATAGATTTTATAAAGGGAGTAGTGGGGCTATAATTGTTTTTTCTCTTGCTCCCGAAGAAATTAAAACATATAATCATATTGCTGAATGGAGATCGGATTTAGGAGAAGCTTGTGGTAACATACCTGTAATACTATTTGGAAATAAAGCTGATCTAGTTGATCAAAACGTATTGGCGACCAGCTCTGATTATGCTACTTCAGATGTCCATGTTCAGAAATTTGTTAAAGAAAATAATATAATAGAATACTATAAAACAAGCGCCTTAACCGGACAAGGCTTAAAAGAAGGATTTCAAAGATTAGTATTAAAATTGTTTCGACAAGCCACTCTATAATTCTCGGTTTTTATTCAAATTGAAAATATTTTCATAAAATATTTAGATATTATAATTCTTTTAATTTTTATTCTTTAATCTGTTTATTAAGTTCTGTTGAGTTTATGTTTAGTAAAAATTTAAAATATCTGATTTTTATAATTTAAGAAAGGGATAATTATTTCCTAGGATGATTTAAAATAATGAGTGGAGAAGGTCAAGGATACGGGTTTAAAGTAGTAATTATAGGAGATGGCGCTGTTGGAAAAACATCCTTAATTAAAAAATATACTCAAGGATCTTTTAAGGAGGAGTATATTGCTACTTTAGGAACTCAATTCTCAAAATATGAAGAGGATATTGATGAAGATAAAGTTGAATTGTTTCTCTGGGATATTGCCGGGCAAGAACAATTTCAGGCATTACGTCAACGATTTTATATAGGAAGTGCTGGAGCAATAATCGTTTTTTCTTTCGATCCAGAACAATCACGATCATATGAACATGTTCCCCGATGGCTTGATGATCTTAAAAAACACTGTGGAAATATTCCAATAGTTTTATTTGGAAATAAAATTGATTTAGTTGAAGATGGAACTTTAGAAGCGAATCCTGGTTTACCAACGGCAGATACAAATGTGCTTCAATTTGCAAAAGAAAATAGATTTCTTGGATATTATAAAACAAGTGCATTGACAGGACAAGGAGTAACTGATGCTTTTAAAGCACTTGTTAAAAAATTATACCAGATTGCTAAAATCTCGGATTTCTCTTAAATAGTTTAAGCATTTAGAATATAATTTAAAAAATAAATTTAGTAAAAATTACGTACGTTTATATATAAATCGCTCCCAACTTTTTCTGGAAGGCATTTCTTCAGGCATTCCCTTTCTTCTACGAATTTCCATAATGAGACTCTCTTCTAAAGATGCTGGTACTTTTTCAAAGCCTAAAAATTCATACCCAAAGAATGCTCTTCCTTGAGTTGATCCTCTAATATCATCAGCAATACCGATAGTTTCTGCTGCAGGGATTTGACCTTGGATTCGCACGTATTCTCCTTCTGGAATTACATTAGTAATTCGACCACGTCGTTTTGTTATAATAGCACTAACTCCTCCTTCAGTTCCTTGGGGAGATTTTATGTCAATTTTCTGAATTGGTTCAAAGAGATGAGCATTAGCATCCAACATAGCCAAGGAAACACCTGAAAAGAACATTCCCGCAATTTGTCCATATGATGTGTGTCTGGGATCCTCATGAATCGTCATATCTGTGAAAACAACTTTTATTCCTGTAGCTGGTTCTTTTGCGATGATACAATTACCTAGCCAATCTCTAAATGCTGCACTCAAATAAGATTTTACACGATCAAATCTTTGTAATCCAGAAGTACCATTTACAAGTACGCTTCCTTGATATACATCAACAATACGCCTTGCCTCTTTTGCGTCCCAATCCGCTTCTTCTCTAAGTATCTGGGCTCGATCTTTATCATTTTGTAAATCATTGACTTTTCCAGTTTCAATAAGGTGTTCTGTTGTTTCATCTAAAGGTTCTATGTATAATAGAATCCGGTTATGTGTATTCGCCGATTTGGTATAATATTCTGGGCTCTTTTGAGTGATTTTTTCTCGATATACGATTATTGGTTCTCCAATATTAATATTAACCTGATTATTTATCCTTTTCACGAGAATTTCGATCTGTAATGGATCAATTCCAGATAATATGAATTCTCCTGATTCTTCATCTCTTCTATATTCTGCAGTAGGATCTGCTTTGAGCCATTTACTTACAACCTCATCTAATTTATCAATTTCATGTGGATCTTTTGGTTTTATGCTTCTAGAGACAACAGCTTCACAAGCATAATGGATTTTTTCGAATGATGGTAATCTTCTCTTTTCTTCTTTATCTTTAGGGACATCATTAGATAGCATAAATGTTTCACCAGAAGGACAAATAAATCCAAATAATGCAAATAAATTACCTGCAGGTATTTTAGGAATATCAAGAATATCAGTAATCTCCATAACTCCTAATCGTTTTACTCGATTGCTTGAATCACTATTAATAAGATAAATTGTATCAGATTGATCAAATGTGCCTGAAAAGACTCGACCTATAAGAGTTGCTTGATAATTTCTCTTAGGATCAAGAAAAATTTTAGTAATCATACCATATAATGGTCCATTTGGATCACTTTTTTGAAGTGCTTGTCCAAGTTCAGAATTTAAATCTCCGCTCCATACATGTGGGATTCTGTATTTAGAAGCAGATATAGGGTCCGGAAGGTGATCTACAATCATCCGTAACATTGGCTCATCTAATGGTAAATTATCTCTTAACCATTGGATATCTCCTTCATTATATTTTGCAAAGACATCTTGAGGTTTTAAACCCTTTTCAATTAAAATTTCATAGGTAAAACCCCAGCCATGTTTGGCTGAACCAACAGCAACAGAATTCTTGGCAAAATCTATAACCCAATCTGATCCCTCTGGACGGACTTTTCTTATTAAATCATTAACTTCACGAGTAATTTTATCAATTTTAGCAAATGTTTCTTGAGGACTTAATTTTAATTCACTAATTAATCTATCAACTTTATTAATAAAAAGAACTGGTTTACAAAATTCTTCTCCTACTGATAATCGAATATTGGTTTCTGTCTGAGTCATAACTCCTTCAAGAGCGTCAACTAAAATGATAGCACCATCTGAGCCTCTAAGAGCTCGAGATACTTCTCCAGTAAAACTAATATGACCTGGTGTATCGTTAAGTTGGATAATATAAGGCTCTTCATCATCAGGTTTTCTTGGATCATTAAATGCAAGCAGAACTACACTTGTGAAAATTGTGATTCCTCGCTCTTGTTCTTCATCATCCGAATCAGTCATTTGAAGTTGACCTGCATCTTCAGGTCTCATCAATCCCGCTCTACGTAGAAGATAATCTGTGGCAGTTGTTTTACCATGATCTATATGAGCAGTAATCGAAAAAATTCTCTTTTTCTCATATGAGCCCGCAGTAACCAATTTTTGAATTTCTTCGGGGTTTTTAACTTTAACCATAAATAATTCACTCAGTTTAAATCCTAATTTATCATCATGATATAATTAAGGGAAAGAATACGGGAAATCATAAAAGTTTTATGAGTTGATGAAAAATAAGTAATGATGTTAAAAAAAAAATAGTATAATATTTGATAGAGAATTTTTTTTTTAATAAATTGGTTGATTATCTCAATAATCAATTCATTGATTAGAAATTCCCTTTTTAGTGATATAAAAATCGACATGTTTAAAATTAGTTTGAGGTTGTAATAATTCTGCTCTTTTATGATGTCCTTCAATATTTTGTAATTCTATGCGAGTTATATTTTTATGAGTCATAAATTTAGGTATATAGTTTCTTGGAATATAAGGACTGGTATAAACAACTATAAGAGAGGGAAATTGTTCTATAAGATCAAAAATATTGTTATATAGTTTAATAAGACTATGTTTATCAACCTTTTTTTCATACATCATTTTGATTAAAGGCCAAGTTAAAGAATCAATTGTAAATATTTTTATTTGCTGGTTTTGAATTATATCACATATAATATCAAAAAGATCTAGTAAACGAGCTTCATTAAGGAGTCTAAATAATATAATTTTATCGAAGATGGCTTTATGATTCAATCGTTTAGATTTACATAACTGAATTATTCTTTCAGAAGAAAAATCTCCATTAGTATCTATATGAAGAATTATTCCATTTAGACCATCCTTATCTTCTTGAAAATAAGAATTCACAATTATTTGATGGATAATTTGAGTTTTTCCTGTACAAGTAGGACCACAAAACTCTATAATTCTTCCTGGAGGAATTCCTCCATCTAAGAGATAATCTAATTCTTTATTTCCCGTGTGTATTAATACCATAATTACCATGGATCAATAGGTGTGGATCCATATATAGTTTTTATGCTAGGACTCTATATGGACTCTTAGTCTTTTTTTAGACTTTTAAACTTTAATTTTTATTTTTATCATAAATGGATACGATTAAAACAATACATAAATGATAAAAACAATAAATTTAATCAAAAAGAATTTAGAATCGAGGTATTATACAAATAATAAAAGAAGAAATGATCTTTAAGCTTTTTTACTATGCTATTTAATTTAAAGAATCTGGTGATTAATCAAAAATAATACTAGAAATCATAAAAATTTTATGAACTCCCGCTATATACCTCTATAAATAATATTTATTGATAAGTACAAATTTATAATATCTAACTCTATTTAGATCTTAACAACTAAAAATGAGATGGGTATTGGTTTTTTAGTTGAGCGATTATTTTATTATTCATTTATCAACAACAATTGTCATTATTCTTGCTACTTTTGTTTTAGCTAATGTATGCATAAGAAAGAGAGAGCTATTTTCGTGGCTTTTAGCTTATATTGCAGCTTCTTTATCAGAGATATTTAGATTATTCTCTCAAGTAAGATATGATACCTTAGAGTTGGTTTCTATAATTTTTTCAGCTTTAGCTGTATTAATATTTATAATTGCTGTAGCCAACGAATACTACCATATTTTTCAAAAAAAAAAATTATTAAAAAAGAGAAATTTATTATTATTTGCTAATGGTCAGATTATTGCTAATTTAGAGCTTCAATTGTTAATTGCCCTTTTCTTGTTTACTGCGTTGTTTTTAAGTATAAGAATTTATTTTAGAAAAAAAACTCCTACACATGCATTTATGAGTTTCATTTTAATGACAGGTGTTCTACAATTAATTGCAAGTATTGTAAGAGATTTAGGTTTCCCTGGAGGAGATGAATTTTTAGAATTCTCTAGAATTGTAATGGCCACTATGATGCTTATAACTGGAGTTATCGCAATCATCGAAGATAAAATAGTTAGATCAGAAAGTAAATATCGATTATCCTATAATAGAGCAGAATTTTATAAGGATCTTTTTGTCCATGATATAAATAATATATTACAAAACTTGCAATTTTCACTAGAAATAATTTCTCATAATTTAGAAGGTTATGAGAAGAAGGGAGATTTAGATGAGTTAATGAATATTGCCGTTAATCAAGTAAAACGAGGTGCAGAATTAGGACAAAACGTAAAAATGCTTTCTGATTTAGAGAGGGGAGTAATTAAAAGTGTACCTATAAAGCTCTACGAAATTTTAAAGCAAATTATTAATGAAATGAAAGCAAGAAACCATGAAGAACAAATTAAGATTGAAATGATTGGTAAAAGAGAGGAAATTTTTATCAGCGCTAATATTTTATTAGCAAATGTATTCCAAATCATATTAAATAACTCAGTAAGATATAATAATAATTCTATAAAAGAAATTAAAATTAAAATTTCTAAAGACAATAAGGATATTAGTTCTAATATAAAAATAGAATTCATAGATAATGGCGTAGGAATACCAGATTCTATGAAAAAGACTCTTTTTCAACCAATTTATGAGAAACCAAAAGATTTTAAGAGGATTGGATTAGGACTATTGCTTGTTAATGAAGTAATAAAAAGTATTTCAGGTAAAATATGGATTGAGGATAGGATTCCAGGTGATCATACAAAAGGCACCATTATTATAATTTCAATTCCTGAAGCTCATTAAATTTTGAAATAGAAGCGTAAAATTTTGTTTTTCAAAAGAAGAAAAGAATGAAAACTACAGAAATTTTGAGTCAATAAAGTCAACAAAAAGATTTAAATAAATAAGGAGTTAAATATTTCTTAACAAGATGAAATCTAACAAAATAACTGGTTGTCTATTAATAATCTCTTTTTTTTTTATATGTTATAATAAAATATTTATAAATGAAATCCTTGCAAATCCATTATCTCCTTATATATCATCCTCAAGTGGACCTATTATTCCAGAAAATGGAACTTATTCAATGCCCAATGCAAACGTTTTAGTTGAAATTGATGCTACCCATCCTAGCAGTCATTTTAATCTTGATTTTAATGGTAATTATACGATATTTAATCCTTATGATAGCAAAAATGTAACTATAGTTGCCCCATTTTCACGAGGCATGTTAGGAATTAACGATACAACTTATTATGAATTTTTTAATAATTATAAATATCCTGATTGGATACCAATAGAATTTTCTGAATTGAATTCTAATGCAACAATCAAAGTTGATAATAATATTATTCCATATAACATCATGTTTGGGGGATCAATTTATCTAATGTGTAATGTTAGCCTTCCAAAGAATGATTCTTTAGTTTTAGAATATAGTTTAAATACTCATCTAGTAACTCCACCAATATTAAGTTCCAGTTATTATGAGATAGATTTTGAGTATTATGTGGGTACATCTCGGACATGGAATGGAAATATAACAGAAATGATTGACTTTAGAGTTAAAGGTTATCAACCAGATAGGGTATATAGTGTAGAAAAGCCTGGAAATGATGTAATTATTAATGGTAAAAATTTTACGATTTCAAGTATCAAAGGTGGAAAAAGTTATTTGTGGAAATGGAATAATGTAAGAATTTATGAAGATTATGTCTTTTTAAGTTATGATATTATGGGTGGTTTCGAAGATGATACAATTTCCTTTGGGATGTATTTTATGTTATTTACACTAATTGGAATTGTTTTAATGATGACTCTTCAGAAAATTAGATTAGATCTGAAAAAAAAGAATTTAAGATAATTTTGTTTTTATAAAATCATAAATAGAAAGGAAGAATTAAATTTTTCAAGAGATATATTGCTTTTTTTCCAGAAGATTTTATACTATAAAAGGCAAGTGAAATATTTGCAATTCTAAAATTATCAGGAATTTTATTTTTAATAAATTCTTTTAAAAAGACTGAAAATTCATTGAATTCCCTCATAGTATTTACCCATAAAAAACCATCCTTTTCAAAATAATTTGGATTTTTTCTTCTAAAATTAATAACATGCCTTTCTTCAGTAATGGGAGGTCCTTTCCGAATATAGGTTTCAGAGATATTAGGTTTGTCGCAAAAAATAGCTATATTATATTCGTTCTTTTTATCTTCGAAATAGACTTCAAATATAATTTTTCCAAAACGTTCAATATGAGAAAATTCTTTTTCTCCATTAGCTTTAATACTTTCTCCCAGAGAATATAACTTATCTCTATTAATGGTATAATGGATTTCAAAATTAGTATTTTGTAATTCTATTATAAATATTTTTGATAAGCGAGAATCATCTTTATTTGATAAATCTACTTCTGGGATTGGTCTAATCCTAAAAAATTCTGGACTTGGATTCCTTAGGAATTCACCTACTTTTTTATTACAATATTTATATGCTCTTTCAGAGATAGCAGAAGCAACATTTCGGTTTTTATCAATTGGATCGATGATAATAAGATAATCTTTCTGAAAATGGATAATTTTATTTAATTCTTCTTCATTTCTCTTATAGAAATCAAGTGCAATTTTATTTAACTTATGGAAATTCTCGAATAGATTAATAAGATTATTAAAATAATAGATTAATAGCTCAGCACTATAACCAATAAATCCTACTTTTCCTATTGCACTTTTATCACCATAACTATAGCAGGATTTAAAGAATTGTTTTAAAAGTCTAACATCATTTTTTTGTTTAGAAGTTAATTCATCTCTTACAAAACAACCATGCCAAGGAGATCTATCAACTGCTGTAATAGGTCCATTCTTTTTAATATATTCTAAGTCTAAGTTAAAATACAAAACGATATCAATCTTTATTTTTATATCATCTAAAACGTAATCTACTGTAACGTATGGATGTTCGGCGTATAACAAACGAGGATTTTTAAATTCATTTAAAGTTAAACTTGGAAGAATCCAATTATTACATAATGCTAAAAAATCTTTTTTAGAATACTTTTTTAGCTTACTTCTACTTAAACCTTGATATTTAAGTTTAAATTGAGTATAATCTAAACCTATGAAAAGATCAATATCAAAATCATTTTTTAATTGAGTTTGCTTGATTCCGGTTGAGCCTTGAGGATCTATTTTTATATAATTTATGTGTAATTTTTTTGCTTTTTTATCCAATAATTTACGTAATGTTCTTATAACATATTTTATTTTAGCAATTTCTTTTTGAGTAGGGGTTATTTCAGTGAGAATTTCATCAAATATGTCATTAATTGAAGACATATAGTTAATTACATCCCCCACCATGGGTGATTGATCTTACGCATTAAAAGGATGAATTCTCGTAAAGCTTGTTTTTGATCTGTGGTCAATTCATCAATAAATTTTCCCATAAGTTGTCTAACATGAGATTCTGGGATGTTAACAAACAATGTTTCATCCTTTTCAAGATCTCGCCCAATTTCAATACCTCGAATAGAAATCGCAACCTCTGAATCCTTAGGAGCTTTTTCGAGTGTTTGCCCTTTATCTTGAATTTGATGAATTCTCCTAACTCGTTTACCTTTATCAGTAATTAACTGGACTTTTGGATATAAAGTCCCAGCTTCTACATGAACACCAAAAACAGCAGGATCTGAATTTCTAAATATAAATTCAGGAAACATTTTAATTTTAGCGGGCAAAATAAGTTCACTTAAACCTTTTGCAGTGTCTTCCGCTTTTCTTGTTTCTGCATATTCAATATATTCTTCTAATAGGCGATATATAACATTATTTGTGAAGATCCGTATATTATCTTTAATGGCTTGTTCATTAGCTTCAGGTAATATTGGTACATTAAATCCTAAAACTGTTGCAGAATATGGATCTAATTCTTTAACTATATTTGCATTTATGATGTCTTCTTTTTTAATTGGTCCTACATCAGCAATGCTTATCTTCACTCCATTTTTGGTAAAATGATTTTCCAATGCTTCTAGTGAACCCAAAGTATCAGCTTTTAAAACCACTCCTGCTTTATCAGTTTTTATCCTAATACTTTCCACTTCAGATTCTATTTCTTTATATATAGTTTCCTCTTCGGAAGGATCTTTAATACCTCTAAATGGAGAACCTGCTACAACATCATCAATATTTGGAGAAAGAATTTTAATGCCGGCTGCGGCACTAATAAAATCAACAGAATCAAATTTTTGTCTTGGATCTCGAATTTCATCCAAAGGTTTTGGAGTTAATAATGCTCTTACTTTAGATTTAATAGGTTTTTCTAATCCCCCTACAATAAATTCATCTCCTTTATTAATAATACCATCATAAATAAGAACATCCATTGTTTTTCCTTGACCTTTCTCTTTTTTAACTTCTAATACAACTCCTTTTGCTGATCCTTCAGAAAATTGGAGATTTGTAGTTAGATATTGTTGAACTAGTCCCATTAAAATCATTAAAAGTGTTGAAATACCTTCTCCAGTTTTTCCACTTGTTGGGACTATCGCTATTTTCTTAGTAAAATCTTTTATTTTATCATAGCGATCTATTCCCTTAAATCCCTCCTCTAAGAAATTACCAATAATAGCTAAAATTTTCTCATCTAGAAAGTCCTTTACATGTGGTTTTTGAGATTTATAGGAATCAAGAAAGTCGGCATCCTTTTTTGACTTCCAACCAGATATTCTATCTATTTTATTAGCAGCAATAACAAAAGGTGTTTTTCTTTCTCTTAAAATCCGTACTGATTCCCATGTTATTGGCATTGTACCAGCAGTAACATCTATAACTAAAATTGCAATATCTGCAACAGCACCTCCTCTTCGTCGTAGATTTAGAAAGGCTGCATGCCCTGGTGTATCTACAACTAATATTCCTGGAAGTTTAATTTCTTTTTCAGCAAATTCTTGTTTTGATCTTCTTAAAAATTCTCTAATATCTTCTGTTGGAAAATATGAAGCGCCAATATGTTGTGTAATTCCCGCTGCTTCTCTTTGTTGGACTACAGTGCCTCTGATATAATCTAATATAGTAGTTTTTCCATGGTCAATATGACCAAGAATACATACAATCGGAGCTCTAATTATCTTATTATTAGCTTCTGTCATTTCCTACCACGAATCTCAAAAAATATAATTACAATATTTTAACTTTACTTTCAGTATAAATT
>JBHLQA010000078.1:0-10880 GCA_048885285.1 Candidatus Odinarchaeota archaeon | reverse complement strand
AAATTGCTGATCTTCCAGAAAATGAAGATTTGAAAGAATATATTGATCAAATCTTGAAATCCATTGTCTCAGTTGATAAAATTGAAGAAATTGTAGAAAAAGAAAGTACAAAAAAAGAATCTCCTGAAGATCAAATTGAAAAATTAAAATCAGATAAAAAAAAAGAAATCACTCTTGAGAAAGAAGAATCTGAAATATTGGATAAAGAATTTGAATTAAAAAAGAAAGAATTGGAAATTAAGAAAAGAAAATTAGAATTAGAGGAAAAAGAGAAAGAAATTGAAGAAAAAGTGATACAAAAAAAAGAAGAAGTCCTTAAATTAAAAGAAGAAATCTTAGAAAAAGAAAGTGAAATGGGAGAGGAAATTGAAAAAAAAATTCCTAAAAAACTCAAGAAAAAAGAAGAGGAAATTATTGATAAAGAGATTGAACTAAAAAAGAAGGATATCGAAATCAAAAAGAAAAAATTAGAGATTGAAGAGAAAGAAAAGGAATTAGAAGAAAAAGAAATTCTAGAGAGAGAAAAAGCATTAAAAATAAAAGAAGAATTAATTGAAAAAGAAAAAGAACTATCTCAAGTTGAAATCGAATTAAAACAAAAATCTATAGAACATAAGGAACAGAAAATAATGGATCAAGAAATGAAGAGAGTTGAGGATGAATTAAAAGAGGGGTATAAAGAAGAGGAAAACAAAAAAAACTAATCCTCTGGTTTATCTTCTTCAAAATCTGTACTTGAAACAGGTTTACTTTCAATAGGGGCAGTATGTAATCTTCTGACTATTTTTCTTATTTCCTCAATTTTCATACTTTCAGGAGGTAAACTTACTTGAATTTCCTTTGCAAGATTATATGCAAGTTCGATATACTGTAAATCTTCAAGAAATTCAACAATTTGAATTTTGTAATCTATATCTACTCCTTTACCGTATTCCATTAGCTTTTCTTTAAGTAAAATATCAATTTTATCGCTTCTCTCAACGTATTTAACTTTCTTAACTAATTGTTTAAAGCTGTTCATAATGTTATACATTTCTGATTTTGCATAGCTATCAATGTTTTTTAATACATAGAAAATGTATATCTCTGCCTTCTCCCATCTTTTAAATTTTAAACTAGCTTCAACCAATTCTAATAATGCTAATTCATAAAGGAATTTACTTTCAATGTTAGGTATAATTTTTTCAAAAATCCAATCTAATAAATTTGGTTGATCAAACTTATCAATAATATCTATCAAAAATTTTTCTATAGCAAAATATAATTTAGCATTTTCCGTTTTAGTAGAGGTAAGAAAAGATACCAATGCGTATTTAACCCGCCCCATAGCATCTTCTAAGTTTAAGGGCGTTTCAGCAAATTTATAAAAAGCAGATTCTAAAATAGGTATGATTTTATCTTTTGCTTCAAAATCATAAACAAAATATTCACCCCAAGCGGGGGTTAGAGCTGAAATCTTTTTAATAGTTTTTTTTTCTTTTTCTCCAGAAGCACTTGAAGCACGTAGTACTTTAGCTTTCTTAACTTTCGATTTCTCAGATAATCCTTTAGCTTCATCATCAGATAAGAACTCCAAGATTATTTTATCTTTCTCTTTTGGAACCACTAATTTGAAAAATGTGTCTATGTCTTCTTCAAATAATGAGTCCCTTAACTCTTTTGGAAAAGTAATGCCTGTTTTTGTTTTTTTCACAACATCTTCAAAAAAGGGTTGATCATCAGAATTCTGATTTTCTTCCATATGTATATTATTTTTATTATACTTTTAAAATTCATTATTGAGAATTTATGAATAATAATATAAAAATAGATTTCAGAATTTTATTTATTAAGATTATTTATAAAAATCACTCCTTTTAATGAGATGATGAATTGAATCTGAGAAATAAAGAAAATCATTAAATTTTCAAGCACTATTTTCTTTAAACTAATTTTACTCTCTATTTTAATAATGAAATTAACGCAAAAAATTAGAATATTTCCTACTAAAGAACAAGAGAACATTCTTTGGGTACTATCGGAGAAATGTCGACTCTTATATAATTTTGCGTTAGCAGAACGAAAAGAGAATTGGCTCCAAAATAAGAAGAAATCAAAGGAAGAACGTCAATATATTGGGTATTTAAATCAATCAAGAGCCTTACCATCATTAAAAGAAAAATATCCTGAATATAAATGGGTCTATTCGAAAGTTCTTCAAACAATGCTCAAAAAACTCGATTCTAACTATAAATCTTTTTTTGCACAATGGAAAAAAGGGGATAAAGCTGCGAAACCACCAGGATTTAGAGGTAAAAAACATTTCACTACACTCTGTTATAATCAATCAGGATTCAAATTTCAAGGAATCGCAATTACATTCTCTCATAAGCATCCTTCGAAAACAGTTCTAGAGTTTACGATTCCTTCTCATTGTATTCCAAAAGGAAAAATAAAACAAATAGAGATTCTCTTTGAAAATAATAAATGGTTCGTTTCCATCATCTATGAGGTTAAAGTACCTGAATATATCGACAATAATTTATATCAAGCATTTGACTTAGGAATAAACCAGACTGTAGGGGTTAACCTTTTTGGAAAATCAATACAATTTACTCACAGAAGACCAGATCTCTATTGGAAGAAAAAAATAGAAGGCGTACAATCGAAACGGGACCATTGTAAAAGATATAGCAAAAAATGGCATTGGTATAATGAAAAACAAAAAAAAATGATTAGGAAACGCACTTATCAACTTAGAGATTTCCAACATTGGCTTTCTAAACAAATAATATCGAATACAAAAGCAAACACTATTGTAGTGGGAAAGTTGCCAGTAAAAAAGATGGCTCAAAAGAAAAAAGGAATAAGAAATTCTAAAAGAAATAAAATCGATAAAACTCTTAACCATTCGATTCACAATACTGGCTACATGTCTAGATTTGTCGAATTCTTAACCTATAAAGCAGAAAAAATAGGTAAGAGAGTAATAAGAATTGACGAATCCATGACTACAAAAGCGTGTTGTAAATGTGGAAAACTTAAGAAAAGATTAATATTTGAAAGAAGTATTACTTGTGATTGTGGGAATCATATAGATCGAGATCTCAATTCGGCAATCAATATTATGACTCGATTTTTAATATTAAAGCATAATTATGATTTCCTATCGCATAAATCCTCTGTGAACGAGGAATCATTCCTAATACAATGGAATGGTTTACTACGATATACAGACCAACCCGTTCTCGAAGCGGTTGCGCACCCGTAGGAAACCACAGTCCTTTGGCTGTGGTAGTTCACCCTGAAATATTGACCAATTCAACACCACGATGATGAAAATTTTTATCTATGAAACATAATATCGCATGTCCTTTATGACTATAAACTATAGGAACAGGGTAAGATTCTGCATTTTCAATCATACTTTTTTTTATAAATAATGGGAGAACTATATTACACACCCGACATTCTACTAAAATTCTTTTAACCAAATCTAAATCAGCAAAATTTTTTATAGTATCTTCAACACTTTGCTTAAATCCATTAAAAAGACCTGGAGAAAAATCACCATAAGATAATATCACTTCTACATCATAAAAATCATTGAATAATAAGTCTATATATTCTAATAATGCTTCCAATAATTGATATTGGACTCTTGGATTTGATCCTACTGTATATATAAGATTATGCTTTCTTATATATACAATTTTCATATTACCTTTATCTTTATGAAAGAAAATATCAGTAATGGGATTTTCTTTTACTATATTTAGATCTAAATCAAACCTTCTCATAGATCTTGCTGGTTTCCATTCAAAAAGAGTAAAATTATCATTGCTAATATTTATAAATTCAAGGAATTCTGCGATATTTTTATAGACAGCCATAATCTCAATCTAATCTTATATTAGTTTTAAAAAATTTAATGTTGTTAATTAAAGTTAAATATCAAATGAAAAATTGATAATTTAACAAATTAATGAGATTTTTCATATTTATATCTTTCATTTAGATTATTTAATAAACTAAAGTAGTGAATAATTTATTCATCATTATATGGAATTACCCTTTATTTTTAGCGAAAGGATTAGAAAATAAACTTAATATTTGATAATTTAGTTTTATTATGAATGAAGATATTAAAAATATATTAGAAATATTATGCGTGATTTTGTTTGAATAAAAAAAAAATTAAATATGAGCTTAAAAATTTCCAAGAAACTCATATAATCAATGAATTTAAAAACATATCATTTACCATAATCTTAGTTCAACCGGAGAATGCAGGGAATATAGGGGCTATAGCTCGTGTTATGAAAAATTTCAATTTTAAAAATCTTATCATCTTTAATCCAATTGAAAGAGTTGATAATATCTTAAGTTATGAAACTCAAGGTTTTGCTATGCATGGTAAAGATATACTTTTTAACGCTAGAATTATAGAATTGAATAATCAAGATAATCATTTATCAGAACTGAAAAATTTAGTTGAGGGATTTGACTATATTATTGCTACAACTGCTAGAGGAAAGAACTATTCAAATATTAGGAGGTTGGCGCTTTTTCCAGAAAACTTAGATATTCCAACTTCAGAAAAACCATTAAATATTGCTATTCTTTTTGGAAAGGAATCTCGAGGATTGACAAATGAAGAGATAAGTTTTGCGGATATAATATTAAGAATCCCAACAAATACTCATTATTCCGCATTAAATTTATCGCATGCTTGTGGAATTATTTTATATGAAATTTTCAAAAAAATAAATTTCATAACCATCGGTCGAGGAGAAAATCCTGTGCTACTTGCTGATAAAAAAGATCGTCAAATTTTATATAAGATGATAAAAAATATCATAGACTCATTGAAAATTCGGTCTTATAAAGAAGAAAATGTGTTTTTTGCATTTAGAAACATTTTTGGGAGAAGTATGATATCAACCAAAGAATTAAGCCTAATTTTGGGCCTTTTTTCAAAAGTTAATTCAGTATTAGAAAATCTAAACCTCTATCAAAACAAAGTTGAGTAAAACTGGATATAATTAGATATTTTTTCATTATCTATTATTGATAAAAAGAGAATCCAGGTTGGTAAATTTTAAATCTCTGATTTTGATCTTATTTATTGATCCATAACAAAGAAAAAAAAGGAATATACCTTTTTGATAAAAAAAATTATAGGAGTAATTTTAATAATAATTGGCTCCTTTCTCATATTTGGTATGAGTCTTACTACACTTCTATTTGTAACAGTTCACGCGCACTGCATTCCTGATCGTTCTGGTAATCCAGACTGTCCTTCTTTAGATCCATTATCTTATTTTAACGTATGGTTCTCACAGATTGGTTGGTTCATTATGCTTACCGCTATTGGAGAATTACTTCTAATAATTGATGGTATTAAGCATTTTTTAATAAAAAGAGAAAACGATAGTATTAAGATAATTTTACCCTAAAAATTTCTCATATGTTATATAAATACTTTTTTTTGCAATCTTACATATTCCTTGTATTCCAAAAACTCTTCCTCAACATATTCAAAAGCAATATCAAATAATTGTCTCAATAATTCCTCAGGAAAAGCTTTTTGATTGAAAATAACTTCATTTACCAATTCTTCAGTAAGAATTTGAGAGTTTATTGGCTGGTTTCCTATTAAAAAACGCATCATTGCTTTATCTACTTTGGATCTAATGAGATTTTTTATAAATTTTAAGCTAATATCTCGTTTAGGATCAATAAAATAAGGGAAATTCATATCATCTAAAATTCTAATATAATCCAATGTATTCACTATTCTTTCGACGCAATAATCTAACGCGCTTATAGGGAGTCTAAATCTTTCACAGAAAGTTTTTTTGCTCTCATGAACAGGAAAGGCAAAAGGATGTCGAGAAATTATATAATAAGCAGCAATAAAGAATTTATATAAATTATGAGGAATTTTACCATTATTTCTCAAATATTTATAAACAACTGAAACTGTATCTAGTAGATAGTTAGAATTAATATCAAATTGCTGTAAAAATTCTTGACCATCCTTTATTATATCAATTGTAATACGTTCTCTGGTATTTATCTCTTCATATTGGGGAGTATAAAGTTCTAACATTTTACACACACTAGGGTATAATATTTAAATAACATTCAAATAATATATGAATATTATAAGATCCTCTTCATTTATAAATCTATGCATCTTCAATGATGCATAAAATGATCATTTGTGCAAATATTTAAATAGTCGAAAAAAAATGATTATATTATATACCAAAATTCTGTCGGATAGATGAAAAATGCCATCAGAATCAAAGAAATCATCGGATTTATCTAGAATTACATTTAGTCTCGATGCTTTTGATGAGAGAGTAATTAATCTGATGGCTGAAAAAAGGAGACAATCTCGTTCAGAAACAGTCCGAAATTTAATACATAATTGGATTGAAAGTAATCCAAATTTATTGAAAAGCAATTATGATATCGATTTAAATGATATAACTAGGGAAATTGAGATTGCAGATTATGATCAGGTTATACAAGATTCAATTCAGAAATTAGTAAGATACTCAGAATTATTCAATGAGATAGAATTTGATATATTAGCAGAACAACTAGAAATTAGCAAAAAAATTTTAAGAGATATTATTTTTGAACATAGGAATAAGTTAGAAAAGTTGGGAGTGAAACTCCGAATAAGAGGAAAATTGATTATAAAAGAATGATTGAGTGAAAAAAATTGAGTTCAGGAAAAATAGAAAAAATTCAATATGAAAATCTTAATATGACTCGTGTTTCAGAAAGTTATAATATTTCTGAACTCGTTATACCTTTCTCCCAGCTATTTAAGAAATATAAATCCATGGAGATCTATTCAGGAAAGGAGAGGATTCCATTTAAAGAAAGAGATCCAGAATATATAATGATTTTACAACAAGAATTTATAGAATTTTAAAAAAATTTCTAATAGTCCAAACTTAAAAAATTATTATTATGTTTTCAAGATTCTAATTTTTAGGATATCTTTCTTCTATCAAATTTTCTAATTTCATTTTTAAATGTAGGTGAAGTTGTGATATCCATATTAGAAAGTCTCTCATTTATAAATTCTATTTGTTCATTAGATAGAAATTCACTAACATCCATTATTTTTGGCTGATATTGAACAATTTCATCAGCAACCATTTTATGGCATAAAATTGCTGCTGAAAATAATACTTGAGCAGTAAATCTGAAAACTGTCCAACCATTATCGATTAAGAACTTGGTTTTTCTTAAATCATTTTTCTTTTGGTCAGGTACTTTATAATCTAATGCGATATTATCACATTCAACAGCAATTTTGAATTTCTCAATTGCAAAATCAACAGTATATTGATTTATATTCACATTCGCTTCGTATAAGTCTAATAAGTTATTTGGAGCAGCATCTACAAAAGATTCTTCATATTTTGATTTACAAGCTTGCTTTAAATATTCTTTTCTCGAAGTTGGCAAGATTAATTACACCTATAAAGTTATTAGTTTAAATATTTAAAAAAGACTTTTTAGTTTTATGGAGATTCTTTCACCTTTATAATTTTGAATTTTAATGGGATTTGTTAAGATAAATTTAATTTCTCAATAAGAAATTAAATGTAGTTTTATGGAATATAGAGAATTAAATGATAATTAATGTGATCCATAAAACAAGTAAAAATGATTTCATTCTTTTCTCCTATGTTTTTTTTCTGTATCATTATCACGATTATATAAGATAAGGACAAATATTTAAATTCCAAGATTTTTATATTTGTTTCAGTTTTTTTAATTTGAATCATATTAGTTAGGAATAAGGAAAAACTATGCAATAATTTTAAATTATCAAATAAATTTCAATTGTTATTATTATGAATATTAAAAAAAGGATGAGGAATGGTTATATTATTTTAATTGGATTATGTACAATTGTAGGGATTACAAGTTTGATTCAGATTTATAATTTAAATTCTACCATTGACGATATAACAATGAATAAATTGCAGTCAAATATTCATGCTAATAATATTAAATATCTTACCGAGAAAATTTTCCGATATGTTTCTAATTATGAGAGTGGAGATATGAATACAAAATCAGTATATGATGAATCATATGAAGAAATTTTAGAATCTCTAACTATTTTGGAGCAATTAAATTCCTACCTGACTAATTATATATCCTCTCTTAACTCTTCTTTTAATTCGATTAATATAATTACGACTAATAAAGCCAATGGAATTTTTATTTTAATAGATAATTCCTCAATTTATTTATCTCAAATCAAAAATGATATTGAGAGTTACGGATTAGATATAATTGATTTAACAGCACAACAAAACAATTTAAATTTAGTAAAAAATGCAGCAGAATTAAGTTATTTACTATATTCTCAATTTCTTTTAATTAATGATTATCCCAATATAGAATTTGAAACAGTAAGATCTGAAATAAGATTAGACTTCATTGATTTTGGAACAAATTTTAAAGATAATCTACAAACCATAATAGATAGTCCTTATGGCCAAAATAAGACACTTGCAAATTCAATTAAAAGCTGGTATACTAATTCTTATGAACCATTTGTTTTAAATAAAAATGGAGTATTCGATACACTTGAGTCTCTTACATTAAGAGAAGCGGCGCTTAAAACTTTAGTAACTCCAGTATTAGTTCTCATTGATCAAATATATACTGAAATCGAAATTGAGGTTGCTAATAGTATTGAAAACACATCAAAAACAATAATTATTTCATATATAATAATCATTGTTTCAATTGTATTGGCAGTATGTATTAGTATTGCTATTGCAGTCCCTACTACAAAAGGAATTGTTAAAGTAAATAAGTCAATGGAAAATATTCTAAAAACTGGAGCAAAAACAGTAGTAGATGTAGCAAACATGGCAAGTGAATTAGCGGGGAGTGCAAGCGAAGTTAATGCATCAGCAGAAGAGGTTTCAGCTTCAACCGAGCAAGTTACAAGACAGATTATGGAAATTTTAGATTCATCAGATGAAATAAAAAAAATTTCAGAGATGATCATAAATATTTCAGAACAAACGTATATATTATCATTAAACGCAAGAATAGAATCTGGAAGGGCTGGAGAATATGGAAAAGGATTTGCTGTGGTTGCTGATCAAGTTAGAAGACTTGCGGAAGGGATAAAACAATCAATTAAAGATACAAATACCATTATTAATGATGTTATTAATAAAATTAGAAATACTACACATTCAATGGAGGAAATTAGTGCTGCCTCAGAAGAACAAACTGTAGCAATGGAAGAAGTAAGTGCCACTGCTAATAAACTTGATAGTATTGCTGAAGAATTGAAAAGCCAGTTAACAAAACAGGATACAATTATCAATAAAGAAAAAAAAAAGTCAAAAAAAATAAACATTAAAAAGAAAATAACTAAGAAAAAAATTTAACTTCCTCTTTTTCCTAAATTAAAGAAAATTTATTTTAGAATTTCTTTATAATCAAGATTATTTATACATATATTATAAAATTCATTCTCAATATTGATAAAATTTTTAATCTAAGGATGTTGGTGCAAATCTCCCCTTTATTTTAAGTCTCATCAGGGGTATTGTAGCAGGTCTAGCTCTTGGAGGGACATGGACAGCACAGCGAATTATGGTTGCAAAAATTGCTCCTAAAGAAAAATCTGGGGATTTTCTTGGTTTTTCTAGACTAAGTAGAAAAATTTCTTCTGCATTAGGTTCATTTGTGTGGGGAACTCTTATGTTAACTTATGATATAATAGGTAAAGTCGCATATGGTTGAGCTATAATCTCTGTAGGAATTATAATGGGAATCGGAATTTTCTCTATATCTTTTGTAAGACCAAATCAACCCTAAATTCCTTTTTTTTAATTTAAGTAAATTTTTCTTTTTTTCACAAGATAAATCAGAACATTAAGGTTTTTTATATATAAACCTATCGTTTACTTATGGTTTAAATATCTAAAAGTTATATAATGCTTAAAAAACTTGAATTAATAATAAAAGATACAACTTTGGATAAAATAATATGGTTGTAGATGATTATAAAAAAATATGGCGGGAGATATTGAATTTATCAGAAAATCATAAGTTTCTTGATGTGTCACATCTCTCAATTCCTTTTTCTGCGATTAATGATTCCAATAAGCCACAAGATATTTATGTTGGTCAAGAGAAAATTAGTTTTAAAGATAGGAATCAAGATTATAAGAAAATCTTTATCCAAGAATTTTTAACCTAATTGAAAGAATTCATCTAATCTTATAATATCAATAGTTTATTTAATCAAGAAAAGATTTTCCTCGAAAAGATCGTCGATATAATAAAAAATGATTCTGTTTTTATATTTAGGATAAAATAATTCATAAAGGAGATCAGATCTTGATGGATTGTGAATTCACTTACAATTGAAAAAAGGATCCTGAAATATTTAGAGAATGTTTTCAAGCCAGAAACTCTATTTGATACACATTTATAATGATAAATATTTCCACAAAATGAGCATTTTATAGTTTTATATTTATCTAAATCAATTTTAATATGACAAATTGTACATTGTACTTGCATTATTGATCTATCTTTTTCATTTTTTAACTTTTTACCACAAGAGCAACAAAAGTTCATTTTATCTTTATTATAGAGAGGAATTTTTTTATCATAGTATGGATAGAAATTTAGAATTTTATTAGACAATTATTTCATGTTACTATATTTGTTATTTCATTACAATTAAATTAAAAACAAGGAAGTAAAAAAAAGAACTTTAATCCAATTTTTAGATGAAAATTAAAAAAAAATATTATTTATTTTTTTCAATAAAATTCTTTAATGGAGTAGTGTATTCCTTTTTATAAGAAAAAATGTTATTA
>JBHLQA010000077.1:0-11005 GCA_048885285.1 Candidatus Odinarchaeota archaeon | reverse complement strand
GATGAATATTTCGCACTTAAAGAAATATGAGGGTCAGCGAAAGATTTAAACACAATCACTTAATTTTGTAACTACCCGGTTTTTCACAAAATATTTGGCAAATAAGAGTATCATCCGAGAAAAAAAAATCAACCTTTATAAATTTCTTGAATTATCTTACAATATAACAAATTTTTTAAAAAAACTGGTGAAATAAATGAGTGATGATTTAAATACGATTAAAGAAATCTCAAAACTTACAGGAAAGGAATTAAAAAAAATTCACGACGATTTTTATGAACAAAATTTAGATAATGCTGAATTTTTTTATTATCTTAAAGGAGATAATGTAATATATATAGGTATTAATTTCTATTATTTAGATTTATCTGAGAAAGATCAACAAAAAGTATATGACTCTGTGAGCAATCTTAAATCTCTAAAGGGTTTAAGTCTTAAATATAAAGTGATTGATAAAGTTCCAGATTTTATTAGAAATTTCAGAGATTTAGAATCATTAAACCTATCGAGCAACCATTTAAAATTATTACCTGAATGGATGGGAGAGCTTAAGAATTTGAGCCGTCTTAATCTAGAGTCTAATGAGTTAGCATCTATACCTGATTGGATGAAGGAACTTAACAACTTATCTTATCTTAATGTGCGAAATAATAATTTGAATTTTTTACCAGAATGGTTAGGAAATTTAGATAATCTAAAAACCTTGAAAGTAGTATTTAATAATCTTGAATGGAATGATATGAGTCTCAATGTATTAAGAAGTGTGCATAAAAGAGGAGGTACTATAATGGCACCAACTATGCTTCAGTTTCAAGCAATGCATGATCTCCCTAAAGAAAAGATTGAGATCATACGTAAAATTGAAAAAGATGCCATTCAAGATGAAGAAAAGGGCAGGATATCTAAGTTAGCAATAAAAGTAGAGGATGGCAAAGTCAGAGAGTGGAAATTTGTTGGGTATGGTATTAAATCCTTACCAGAGAATTTTGGAATTTTTAATAATCTAAAATCATTGATAATTTCGCGTAATCAAATCGAAACATTGCCAGAGTCTTTTGGAGAATTAAAGGATTTAGAGTTTCTCGATTTATCTAGTAATAAGTTAACTACTTTGCCAGAATCTTTTGTTAATTTAACGTCGATTAACAATCTTAATCTTAGCAATAACCAATTTAGTGAGATCCCTACACAGTTATGGGCACTTAAAGAGCTTACTGATTTAGATTTATCCAACAATCCTCTTAATCCTGAAGAGATGGTTGTTTCACAAAAAGTTCCAGATTTAATTAGAGAATACCTTAGAGTGAAAGCTACAATAATAGTTTTTATATCTCACGCAGTTATCGATTTTGAACCTTATCGCATAGAAGAACTTGTAAATTACTTGGAAAAACAAAAAGAAATATCTCAAGTATTTTTTTGTGAGTCAGATCTTGCTGGTAATATTGATGAGTGGATGTTAAATGCTGTACAAAAGAGTCAACTGATTTTATTTATTGGAACTAATAAATCAGTTTTTAATTCCGTAGATTGTGCTAATGAACTGCAGCTCGCTGATAAATTTTCTATTCCGGTCATACCTCTAAAAGGTAAAGATATAAGCTGGCCAGACTTGGCGGAAATAAACCTTTCTCGGGAATTAGGATTAGAATATGATATTGATAACTTCGACCAATTTTGCTCTAATGTATACAAGTACATAGAAAATTTCAAGCGGGAAATAAACCTAATGGAAAAAGAGGAACGTCGATTAGGTATTATAGATATTTATGAACGATTTCGGTTAATTTTAGATGAGAAACTGAGCGAAGTAATCAGAAAAATAGATGATTTAACTATTAATATGAAAAGTCTAACAGATAGAATTGAAAACCTCGAAAAAAGAGGTTAAAGAGTTAATTTAAAGAAATTTTCTTTGACAAAAAAACAAAAATAACAAATTAAACTAAAAAATACTATTTTTTTCTTAACTCATAAAAAGTATATGATGTAAATAAAATGACAAATGATAATGAAATTATTAAAAAAATTGAAGAAGAATTAGGCCTATCTCTTGAGACTCGGGTTAAATATGAGGAAAATAATGCTGTGGATCTCAATCTGGGAAGTATCGAAAGAGCACACATTCCGTATATTATCGGAGAATTAAAGAGTTTAAAAAAATTAAATATAAGTTCTTCAGCTTTTGAAAGTCTACCAGAAAGTATAGGTAATTTGAAGAATCTAAGAGAAATTATTGCATTAGATACCTATAAATTAAAATCTTTATCAGATAGTTTTGGGGAGTTAATAAGTTTAGAAGAACTTTTAATACAACACACAGAATTAGCTAGCTTACCAGAAAATTTTGGAAATCTAAGAAATTTAAAATCAGCAACATTAAGTAATAATAAATTAAATGTACTCCCTAATAGTTTTGGAAATTTGGAAAATTTAGCTCTTCTTGAACTTTGGGGCAATGAATTAACCACTTTACCAGAATCATTTGGGAATTTGAGAAATCTAAAAAGATTAACATTGAAAAGAAATCAATTAAAATATTTGCCAGATAACTTTGGAACACTTGAGAATTTAGAAACCATAGAATTAAATTTAAATTCCCTATTATCTGTACCTGAGGCTTTTGGAAACCTTAAAAATCTTAAAAGGTTGGATGTGAGTGATAATCAAATATTATATTTACCTGAGAGTATTGGTAATTTACAGAATCTTGTTCAATTAATTATAAAGAGAAATAAACTTACAACTTTACCTAATAGTTTTGGCAAATTAGAAAATTTAAAAGAAGTATATCTTGATGAAAATCAATTAAGTTCCTTACCGGATATCATTGGAGATCTAAACAAACTTGAAAGCTTATATCTACCAAATAATAACCTAAAGTCCCTTCCAGAAACCCTAAAAAATATGGAAAAACTAAAAAAGTTGAATATAGATAGTAATGATATCAATCCCATCCCAGAATTCTTAGCTGAAATAAAAACTCTTCAGAATTTAACATATGCAAATAAAGATTTAGAGTTTTATAGAGCAAATCTTGATACAATAAAAAAGATTAGAGCAAATAAAGTAAGAATAACTGGAGTACCGTTTATGTTTTGGTTTTATTTAATGGATATTCCAGAATCATTAATTAAAGTGCTTCCACAAATATCTTCAAGAGCAAAACCTATGATAAGAAAGGGAGAAATGCCTGAGCAAGATGGTTTTTGGGTGTTAGTCGAAGAAAATCAAATTATTGGAATTAGTGCTACAGGACAATTTATCACCCAATTACCTGAGGATTTAGGATTGTTTAAAGATTTAAAGTATTTAATACTAAACAATAACAGCATAACAACTTTGCCAAACTCAATTGGAAATTGCATTAAACTTGAGGAGGTTAACCTTTCAAATAACCAAATTACTGAACTTCCAGAATCGTTTAGTAATTTAACAGCCATCAAAAATCTAAATTTAAGTAATAATAAGCTCAATAATATACCAACTGAATTATGGGCTCTAAAAGAACTTGCTGAATTAAATCTAACCAACAATCCATTTGAACCTGAAGAAATAACGATTTCACAAAAAGTACCTGACTTAATATTAAAATACTTAAGAAAGAAAGCGACAATAAGGGTTTTTATATCTCATGCAGTAATCGATTTTGAGCCATATCAGATAGGACCTCTTGTAGAATTTCTGGAAAAACAAAAAGAGATATCTGAAGTTTTTTTCTGTGAAGAAAATCTTGCGGGAAACATTGATGAATGGATGCTAGATACAGTACAGAAATGCCAATTAGTATTATTCATCGCAACAAAAAAATCTGTTTTTGATTCTGTAGATTGCACTAATGAATTGCAATTAGCGGATAAATTCTCAATTCCTGTGATTCCTTTAAAAGGGATAGATGTAGAATGGTCAGATTTAGCTGAAAGAAATCTTTCAAGAGAACTGGGCTTGGAGTATGATACTGAAAATTTTGATACCTTTTGTGAGGATGTATATAAATATATTGAAAATTTCAAACGCGAAATTGATTTAATGGATAAAAAAGAGCGTGAAAAGAGTATTACAGATATATATGAACGATTTCGTCTTATTTTAGATGAAAGACTAGATAATATAATTAGAAAAATAGATAATTTAGGAGAAAGAATCAGTAAAGTTGAAAATAGAAATCATCAATAATAAATTTTATTTTATCTTTTAATAATATAAGTATAGGTTAAAGACTCTAGGAGATTTAAGATGGAATTAAATGAAAATTATACAATAAAGGATTATTTAATTAAGCTTCGAACTAAGAATGTATATATTATACTAAACTCCGGGAAGGAATATTTAGGAATTATTAAGGATGTTGGGCAATTTTGCTTGATTCTAGAACAAAAAGGTCAAAGATCCTACTTTGATTCAATAATACGAATAGATGATATATCATCTGTAGAATTTCAAGTTCGAGGATCATAAATTTATAATTAAATCAATAATTTTTTACAATGTTAAAGATAAACTATTTATTTTTTTCCTTATCTCTGTTTTTTGTTCAATGATTTTCTTAATAGTACTTGAGATTTCCTTCCTTTTATTAATATCAGTGGGAATTGGCAGAATTACTTCCATGATTCGATTCCCAATTGTGGCAATTGTGCCTTGTACGAAAGTAATTGCTTGAATCTGTTTTTGAACAACATCTAAATTAAATAGATATAACAAAAGGTAAGGATCTATATTTTCATCATTTTTTAAAGTTTTAATCTGGAAAATATGGCTTTGAATAATTATTTTAGTATCTAATTCTGTTATAAAAGCTGTTTTTCCAATTAAATTTGGACCCCCATCTTTAACCAATAAAATATCTCCAACTTCTATATTTTGCTTATTTTTATACTGTTGATAGACTTCCTCACTTGTCTTTTTATAAGAGTTTACATTTATTTCCCAGTTATTTAATTCGCTAGTTCGAATAAATGGAATATCTCCCAATCCGTATACTTTTGAACCGATCTCATCTCCTCGAGGGAGATAACCACCTTTGTTTGAATATATTATTTCTTTTTTAACTAAATCTTTAATAGTAAAGAGTATAAAATTATCATTATCCCCAAGATTCTTTAAAGTTTTTTCTACTCCAGTATAATAAAAAGGGATAAATATATTATTCCTGATTTTACTAAATTTTATTTTAAAGACATTTTGCTCCTTTATATAGTTAAATTCTTCAGAATTATTTAATCTTAAATGTAAATTTGTAAGATCATCGTTAACTCTTTCATTTCCATTAGAATCTAGTTTTTTACTCCCATCTTTATTCAATTTATATAGGACTTTTCCATCTTTATCGTGTCCAACGCTTTCTACAATTGCAAAATCAATTATGTAATCTTCTGGAATTTGATTTAATTTTTGAAAAAATAGAATACTTGTTTTGTTACATGTGTAAGGTTGGAATGTATTTTGATCTAAGGAAATTATCCCTAGAATTTTGCCTTGAGAAGTTAAAAATTCCCATATATAGCGATCTGTTATGTTTCCAAATATCCCTTCCGGTAAAACAATCCCCAGTTTACCACCATTCTTGAGTAATTGAACACATCTTTCAATAAATAAAATTTGGGGAGATTGTTGCTTTATAAGGCTTTTTTGCATTTCCCATTTACCATTGATGTTTTTCCAAACATGTGCTAATTGATAATTCTTTAAAATATTTTTATCAGTTATAGGGATTTTAACTCCAAACGGAGGATTAGTAAAGATATAATCAAAACCATCATTCTTTATCAATTCCTTTGCTGGAGATCTATAACTATTTGGATCCAACGAATCTTCACAAAAGATATTTGAGTTTCCATTACTTAATATTTCCAAATATAATTTACTTATCTTAGCCAAAAAAAGATCCTTGTCAATGCCGTATAAATTCGAAATCAATTTAATTCTTTTTTCATTCGATTTTATTTTTGACCATATAAAATCTTTTGTTTCAAGAAGAAACCCCCCATGACCACAGGCAGGATCTAAAATTTTTGAATTATAATTAGGTTTTAAATAATTAACCATGAAATTTACTACATTAGATGGCGTAAAGAACTGTCCTCCCTCATCTTTTAAGATTTTGCTAACAAAAATTTCGAAAGCATCACTTAAAATGTCTTTAGATGATCGAAGAAGTGAAATCTCCTGTAATTCTTTAACAACTAAATAAACAAGTTCCTTTGTTAAGGTTATTTGCTCGTTTTCATTTATAATATCTTTAAATCTCTCTCGTACTTTCTCATTGAAAAAGATTTCAATTCTTTTAAGTAAATTTTGATCATATTCTTCAGGTCTTATGTAAAATTCTACTTCCTCTTCAGCTTCTTTAGACATTTCATCAACTAATTTACAAAGTAAGAGATTGACTATCTGCTTAGAACGAGTTCTAGTATCAGTATCAGTATGTTTTAATTTTCCATAGAGATGCTGATTAATTAACGTAAAAACCTGTTTCAAATTGGATGTCTTCTTTAAATCCTTTTTTCTTATTATTTTGGATTCTTCCTTCAAAAAATCAGTAATAATAATAGGCATTTATTTTTAACTAAAAATAAAATAGTTTTTTTCAGTTTTTAATTCTCAATAATTCACTTATATTGTTATATTGAATTACTATTTTATTATTACTTATTAATTGAAAATTAATGATTTTTTATTGGTAAAGAAAAATAAAATTGCACAACATTAAAAACTAAACTTCGTTTATAACACATAGTTATCTATAGATAACGTAACATAGATAAACTGCAATTAAGGAACACAAAAGAATTTAACTATATAAAAGAAAAAAGCTATACAGTGAAAAAAGCTGAACAATGGGTGATTATTTTTGCCTAAAGGAGATGATTCAAAAGTTTATATCGGTAGAAAGAAATCTATGAGCTATGTTATGGCTGCTATGGTGGTATTGAATGATAAACCGGTTACTTTATTGGCGCGAGGGCGTTCTATTTCTCGCGCTGTGGATGTAGCTGAAATTTTAATTAACAAGTTTGTTTCTGGGTCGACTTATGGCGAAATAAAAATCGATACAGAGACAATTACAAATACCGATGGCACGAGTAGCAACGTCTCTTCAATTGAGATTGAAATTCTTCCGCCAAAGAAGTAAGTAAGAAAACTATAAAATTTAACAGGAGAAAATCAGGAGACTTTCTCGCTTCTTTTTTTTATTTTTTTTAAAAACTCATTATTTTGAAATAAATATAGTGGTTTTCATCAATCATAGGATGGTACCATATTTTTTGATATAAACTATTAGAGGTTGGATTACTCAAATCAGTAAAGAGGAACCCATATTTATTTCCTGCTTCTAGGAGTAATTTACTTAATTTGCATTTTCAAGCAAAAAAAGAAATACTGGATCATAGGATTTATCAATTTCTTCATAAAATTGTGCTTTCATTTTCATAACAGAAGTAGTTTAAATTAAATATTTAATAATATCTAAGTATTTTAAAGCCATAAGGATATTATTTCAATTTCTCAAGACTCTTCTGAAAATGTTCAACTTGCTCCGTATTTATTTTATTATCCTTGACATTTTTTATTAAACCAAGAAATTCTTTAATTAGCGGATGTTGAATTACAATACACTTTTGATTCATAGTATTAACATTAAAAATTAAGGCAGATTCCAATCTTTCTCCCATACCTAAAACGTCCTTTAAAACTAATTCATTATCATCTGTATATGATAATATCAAAATATCCTCCGCTATTTGAGAACCATCAGTTTCATTTATTATTTTGAATTCACACATTTTTTTCTCTTTTCTTTATTTTTTCATTACTTATTTTAATTTAATAATTCAATAAAATTATTCTTTTCTTATTTTATGAAATTTTAATTTAAGAAGTCATCCAGCAGCATTAATCACTTTTGGATAATCCAGTGATGGAACGCCAATTGGGATGCAAATTTTCGGAAAAAGATATGATGTGTTTAGAATTCTTCAAGTTTAAAGAGGATTTGAAAGGGTTAAACTCTGGCAAGATAAAAAACTAAAATTTAATTAATTTCTAATTAGGTTTTTTGACATATCAGTTAAATTTATCCTTTAACTTATTCTTTATTTTAGTTTTCACTTTTATTTTAATATTTTTACCTAAATATTTTTAGTTAGACTTAATAAGAACAATTTTTTTAAATTGTCCTTAATAATTCTAAGTATAATAATTATTTTTAAAGTTCTAGCTAAAAATAAAAACAGAGGAAATTGAGTGAAATGGCACGTCCATATCAAAAAGCTAACATCCCAGGCCCTGAAATGGGGACTTCTGTCTCAGATCCGATAGTAATGGCTAATTTACTTAAAACACCTAAGAAAACTATTTTCGTTATTGGTGCTGAATCATTAACTTGGGAGCTTGATGGCAAAAAACTTGCAGATTATTTTATAGAAATTGCAAACAAAATTAACTGTCATGTTGTGTCTACAGGACATGCATATAGTTATCTAAAAGATAAAATCACTGATAATAAATTATATGATATGTCCTTGATAAATATTACAAACCGTTTATCCGATAAAGATTGGGCAGGATTAGATGGAGAAGGACAATATTCAATGGCTATATTTGGGGGACATATAGTATTTTATGTATCTCAAACATTGTCTAGGCTTAAAAATTTTACAAATTGGTTAAGAACAATTGATCTAGATAAATATTCTCATCCAAACGCTAGATTTAGTTTACCAAATCTAAGTGAAGAAGAATGGAAGATCTTTCTAGAAAATTTGATTAAAAATTTATAAATATAATAAGGAAAAAATGTGAGGAGATATAATATATGAGTTTTAGTGACATTCCTGTAGATGTTGGACCCGTATACGAAGGTGAACGTATTCGAGGTAATCAAATGTATGTTGAACTTGGGGGACCAAAAATTGAGAAGCATTTTGAACTCGTTCGTGTGAAGAAAGATAAGGAAATTGAAGATGGAAAGGTAAGTCTCATCGGTCCAGATCTAAAAGACATGGAAGTAGGAGGACGATATCCAATCGGTATTTTTGTTGAAGTAGCCGGTCCTGAGCTTGAGGAGGACCTGGAAGCCGTATTTGAGCGAAGGGTTCATGAGTTCTGCAATTTCGTAAATGGAATCATGCATTTGAACCAAAGGTATACGAATTGGATGAGGCTTTCAAAAACTGCTTATGAAAAAGGATTTAATACTTTGCAAATGCTTGGAACTGTATTAATTAGATTGTATAAAGCTGAACTACCAATTATAAAAAAAGCTCAAGTCACAATCTATACCGATCCAAAAAAAATAGAAGAACCTTACAAAATGGCAATGGAAATTTACGAGAAACGAGATGAAAGAGCAAGAAGTATTAACGATGAGGACGTTGATATGTTTTATGGCTGTGTTTTATGTCAGAGCTTCGCTCCAACTCATGCTTGTTGTATTACGCCAAATCGAATGAGTTTATGTGGCTCCATTTCATGGTTTGATGCCAGAGCCGCCGCACGCGTAGACCCCAAAGGACCTCTATATGAAGTACCTCCTGGTGAAACTATAAATGAATTAGCTGGTGAATTCGCTGGAGTCAATGAAATGATTAAAAAGCGATCATTAGGAGAAATTGATAGAATTTATCTTTATTCCGGAATGGAGTTCCCTCATACTAGTTGTGGTTGTTTTGAAGCAATTGACTTCTTTATTCCTGAAACCGGTGCCGGTCACGGAATTATTGATCGAAATTTTGATGGGGTCGCTATTAATGGTCTTCCTTTCAGCGCAATGGCAAATCAAACAGGTGGAGGAAAACAAATGCCTGGGTTTAATGGTATAAGCATACAATACATTGTATCACCCAAATATCAAAAGTATGATGGGGTTAAAGCAGGTCTTAAGTCAGG
Organism: Candidatus Odinarchaeota archaeon; assembly: GCA_048885285.1. Taxonomy (GTDB): domain Archaea; phylum Asgardarchaeota; class Lokiarchaeia; order Sigyniarchaeales; family SOKP01; genus Loki-b32. The sequence goes on along the minus strand of JBHLQA010000077.1, from coordinate 1,114 downwards.
AATTTACACCATAGTATGGATGGGTAAAGGCGTTAAAGAACGAGTTTATGAATTTCTTCCAGAAGATCTAAGAGATAAAATTGCAACTGAAGAGGATGTTTCTGATTTAAGTCAATTACCGGCATGGTTAGAAAATATTGGGCATCCAATTATAGAAACTGAGGAATATAAAGCTGCAGTAGGTGGAATAGAGGAAGAAGAAGAGGAATGGGAAGAAGAAGGCGCTATGGTCCCTATGGGAACTGTTGGAATGACTATTCCTGGAGTTGGTGGAGCGGGTGGATTTAAAGTCATCTTAAAGAACTGTAAAATTCATGCTGAGTCAATAACAATTAAAAAAATTGAACCTAAACGAAAGAAAAAATAAATTACTATTACTTATTTTTATTCTTTTTTTTGAGATTTTTAATTTAGTAACAATATTGATTCTAAGTTAATTTAATTAATTAATAATCTAGTTGTAGAAATATTTAAAGAGAAACTAATATTGTTTATAATATTCAATTTTTATTGTAGTCATAGTTTTCACATTTAATTATAGGTTAAGAATATTATAGATCTTATGGGTTTGAGATTCTTTAATATTAATTTCTTCTTAATTATAAGAATTAGAAAATAAGGTGTAGATTATGGGAGAGTTAGCTTATAAAATTTGCATTTTTGGTGAGACTTGTGTAGGTAAAACTACATTAGCTCGAAGATATCTAAAGGGATATTTTGAGGAAAATATTCTAATTACCATGGGTGCAGAGATTTTTGTCAAATTTATAGAAATAGAAGATACTAAAATTGTATTACAGATTTGGGATTTTGGAGGGGAAAGTATATTTAATTTTTTATTGCCTTTATATTCAAGAGGCGCCTCTGGAGGTATCCTTATGTTTGATCTTTCCAGATCTGAGACCTTAGAGAGAGTTGGAGAATGGGTAGATTGTTTTAAGCGGGACTTATCTACTGAAAAACAAGAAGTTCCAATTTTATTGGTTGGAGGTAAGTCTGATCTTAAAGATCAAATAAGTATTTCTCAGGAAGAGGCAAATAGAACAGCTCAAAGATATAATCTATTTGAATATATTGAATGTTCATCCAAAACAGGAGAAAATGTGGAACAAAT
>JBHLQA010000076.1:0-11037 GCA_048885285.1 Candidatus Odinarchaeota archaeon | reverse complement strand
AAATTAACCCGCACGTTGAATCAAAATTTACAGCTTTCCTCTCATCCTTTATTCATTTTAAATTTGAATCTGATGCAATATGATTATCCTTTTTTAAAAAATAATTATAATTTAAGCATGCAATAATTTATTTTAAAAATTCTTCAAAATTATTATAGACTGTTTCTAAGATATCTATACTTGGTAGAAAAGTAAGTCGTATATGATCTTTTCCAAAATTTCCAAATCCTGAACCATATACTCCACAGATTCCTGTTTTTTTAAGTAGATTAATTGTGAAATCTATATCACCTTCCCATTTTGTCAATTCGCTGAAATCTAATTTGGGAAATAGATAAAACGCTCCATTTGGTTTAACACAAGTTATTCCCTCAATTTTCCTTAATCGATTATAAGAATAATCTCTTCTTTCTTTTAATTTTTTAACCATATCTATAGTATGTGTTCCAGGATTCCTCAGAATTTCAATAGCCGCATATTGTGCAACAGAGTTAGCAGATAATCTAGCACGAGCCAATTTAGCGATACCAGATTTTAAATCTACTAATTTATTTTCTGGATCATGATAATATAAATATCCTAATCTCCACCCCGTAGCAAGATGTGCTTTCGAGAAACCATTTAATCCAATAATGGGAACATCATCAGAAAGCGTTGCTGAAGCAATAAAAGGTTTATCATATGTAATTTGATCATAGATTTCATCAGATATTATTAATAAGTTGTATTCACCTGCTAAATTAATAATTTCTTTAATCTTTTTCTCACCATACATAGTACCTGTAGGATTATTAGGGGAAGATATTAAGATTGCTTTTGATTTTTCATTAATTTTATTTCTTATATCTTCTATAATAGGCTCCCAACCATTTGATTCATTTAATTCATATTCTACAGGGATTCCATCAAAGAATTTAGCGTAATTAATATATAGTGGATAACTCGGACCGGGTATTAATAATTCATTCTTATTTTCTAATAAACTAGCCAAAATAAAGAAAATAGCTTCTGTAACACCTGTAGTAATTAAAATATCTTCAGGAAGAATCTCAACACTATAGCTTTTTTTTATAGATTCACTTAATCTTTCTCTAAGTTCCAAAACTCCTAAAGAATCTACATAATAATTTTTGCCTTCAAAAGACGCATTAGCTAAAGCTTGTGAAATATATTTAGGGGTTTTGAAATCATAAAAAACAGGATCTCCAATATTTAAGTAGTATATCTTTTTTCCACTTTTAGCGACGTTATTCGCTACTGCTGCTATTTCACGGATAGCATACGAAATTTCCTTGACTCTTTTAGAGACCATATCTATTCTTATTATCTATAATTAAAATTAGTTGAAATAACTTTTTACTCTATAGCATTTTTTAATTCTTATTAAAATTACTAATTTAACATTTTTTTTGAATTATATACAGGCTGTAGATTATGTCTTTCTATAACCTTACATTATATTCTAATTCTAATTATTCTATTTTTCATAATTGAATATAAAAATTGAAATTTCTCCTATAATGTCCAAAAAAAATACTTTTGATTATGAGAAGATAAAGTCTGAATCTTTTGCATTAAGCTTGTATTAATATAGTGTAAAAAAATATTTAAAAGTAAATAAATTTGCAGAAAATTTCAATATGTGAAATCAAATAATATCTAAGATAGAATTCATTTAGAAAAAGATTCAAAGATTGAGAAGCAAAGAAGAAGAGTATAAATATATATCGTTTAAAACATAAATCTTATTCAGAATAATATAATTATTAAATATAATGCTATTATTAATATAATAAGAGCTATTATTTTTAACTTTTATAAATAAGGCACTTCGATTCACCCTTTATACAAAAAATTTATCATCTATTAATAGATGATATTATAATAATAAATCCCAATCAATTTCTCTTTCTATTAATTGCAAAACTTTTTCCATTTCATCTTTTTGAATACCAGGTTTTAATCGTTCTATATTCCTCATAGTAGTATACGTATCAGAGGGACTTAAAATTATAGGGATACCTTTTTCATTGGCAGCAGTTATTACTCCAATATCGGGCTGTATAAAGCCTGTAAGAATTAATGCAGAAACATTTTGAGCTAATGCAGCCAAAGCTAAATCCGTTCTATCCCCTCCTGTAATAAAAGCTACTCTTTTAACCTGTCTTAAATATTTAAAAGCTGATTGTGCATTCATGGCTCCAATCAGGATTGATTCTACAAGATTATTCAATCCTGAAGAAGATTGTTCATTTATTAATTCTCCACCAATTTGTTCTTTTATTTCTTCTACTCTAGGAGAAAATAATTCTAAACTTTTTTCTATAATTCCTATAACAGGAATATTATATTTGTTGATATGTTCTTCTGTTAGTTCTTTAATTCTTGCTATATAATCAAAATTTATTTTGTTGAATAGAATTCCCTTAATTTTAATTTTGCGGAAATCATAATAATTCTTTGTAAAGAATAAATTGTCTATACATCTATCAGAGGATTCTGTTGAAACATAAATCAATTCATTAATTCCAAGAGCTTGTGCAACACTCACATCATCCAGTCCTACTCTAATGAATTTCCTGATACTAGGGTTACCCTCAATAATAATATATTCTACATCTTTAGAGATTTTTTCATAGGCTTTTTTTATTTTTTCCATAAATTCTTCTTTTTTGGTAGTATCAACTAAATCTATATAATATGCATCGGGAATCGATACAGGAGATATAAAATCATATGGATAATCCGTTTTATAAATTGTATTTAAGATAAAACCAACATCTGGATCAGCCTTATTTGTAAATGCACTTTTAGGGATCCCAATTGGTTTAAAATAAACAAATTTTTTTCCTTCTTTTTTTAATTTTTGAATAAATCCTATAGAAAGAAAGCTTTTCCCCGCATTTTCATGTAATGAACTAAAATAAAATATTTTAACCATTTTTTTCCCTTTTTCAATTCTTTTCTTATTATTTTAATTTAAATTTATAATTATTTTTTGTTTTTTATTTTTTTATTGTAATTTTAATGTCTACAGCACTATATCCTTTCATAAATGCAAGTAGAGGATTAATATCAAGTTCAACTATCTCTGGATAATCTTTTATGAGTTGCGAAAGTCTAAGCATAACTTCTATGATTGTTTCGATATCAGACGGAGGTTCGCCTCTTACTCCTTGTAAAAGACTATAAATTTTTGTATTTTCAATTTGATGTTTAGCATCTTCTCTTGTATATTTATATCCTAATGCAAATGATACATCCTTCATAAAATTGGCGTAAATTCCTCCTGTTCCGAACATTAGAATATTTCCGAAACATGGATCCTGCGACATTCCAATTATTATCTCATTAATCTTTTCTTGGGATTTAAAATCAATCATCTCTTGTACTTCAACTCCATAAATCTTTGCATTTTGGGGACCATATTTATTAGCATTATTTACAATTTGAATAAAAGCTTCGAATGCATCTTGCTCTGTTTCAATATTTAATAAAATACCACCAACATCTGTTTTATGAATTATTTGCGGACTTACAATTTTCATTACAGTTTTTCCAATTTGGGATTGTAATTTCATAGCTTGTCTCGGAGTTTGGGCTAGCCTTGATTTTGGGGATTTTATCCCATAGCAATCAAAAATTTCGCTAGTTTCAAAGCTTAATAAAACCGTTCTATTATCATTCCTTACATTATCAAATATTTCCTTTACCCTTGCTTTATTTACTCTAAAAGAGGGAAATTCCAACATCTCTATTGGTGTACTGTTCAAATAGTTATGTCTTTTTATCAGAGTTTTCAAGGAATGAGCAGCTCTATCAGGAAAATGATAGCATGGAATATGATTTCTTTTTAAATAGTCTCTACCTTCAGAAATATTCTTTCCTCCAATAAAAGAACAAACAATAGGTATATGTGTTAAATAAGTGGAAGAAATCTTATGAATAAGTTTAGCAACTTCAGAAGCCCTTGTTTGGGCTTGAGGTGTTACTATTATTAAGACTCCTTGAGTAGTTATTTCACCCACATGTTGATTGGAATTAATTCCAAATATAGTTTTCATAGTAAATTCATAACGATCTGGGGCAGCATCCCCTACAATATCAATTGGATTAAAAATTGCTGCTTCTAAAGGTAAATTTTCTCTTAAAGAGTGCAAAATTTCTTCTGAAAAACTTGAAAACTTTAATCCTTCGCGTTCAAATGCATCTGTAGCGACAATACCAGGACCCCCTGCATTAGTAATTATAGCAAAAGAATTTTTTTGAGGAATTGGTTGGTAAAGAAATATTTCTCCATAATCGAAAAGATCTTCTATAGTTTTTGCTCTTATTACTCCACATTTTTCAAACGCTAAATCATAAGCAAGATCTGCTCCTGCTAATGCTCCCGTATGGCTGGATGCGGCTCTAGCTCCTGCTTCACTTACTCCAGATTTTAGAATTACAATTGGCTTTTTTCTTGTTGCCTTTGGTAAAACGTCTAAGAATCTATCTCCGTCTTTAATGCTCTCTAAATAACATAAAATAACTTTTGTATTATCATCATCAGCGAGATAATTAATAAAATCAACAGCACCCAGATCTGCTTTATTTCCTAAACTAATACAGCATGAAAATCCATATGGGGCCATCATACTAAGATCCATCATCGCTGTTAGCATAGCACCAGATTGTGAAATCATAGCAATTTCTCCTTTTTTTGGTGTTTCCGCAGCAAATGAGCCATTATAGTTGATTCCAATAAATCCTAAGCAATTTGGACCTAAAATTCTCATATTATATTTAATCCCGATTTTAATTAGTTCCTCTTCTCTTTCAACTCCTTCTCCGCCTATTTCTTTAAATCCCGCTGAAATAATGATTAATCCTTTTATACCTTTTTTACCACATTCTTCAGCAGCTAAATTTACGAATTTACTTGGTATAACAAAAATAGCTACATCAATATCTTCATTAACGTCTAATACACTTTTAAAGCATGGAAGTTCGCAGACTTCATTTGATTTAGGATTAATTGGAAATATTTTTCCTTTATATCCTGAATTAATGATATTTAAGAGCACAGTATTCCCAACTTTACCTTTAGTTGCACTAGCTCCTATTACAGCAATGCTTTTTGGATTGAAAAAAAAAGAGATATCGTTTTTAGCCATTTTTGCATCTGATCTAACTATAATCTAAAAAGTTATATATAAAAATTTATAATTGTAATTACTTTTAAATTTTTCACTGATTAAAAATACATCTGAATTAAAGAAATGGAAAAACATAACTATTAAAAGGATAGCAACTATTTTTCTTGTATAATGACAAATATAGTTATTATTACCTCGAAAGGAGATATTAATTTAAGATTATTTGATAATGATGCCCCTAGGACTGTCGCTAGCTTTCTCTATTTAATAAATCAGAATTTCTATAACGGGATTGTTTTTCATCGTGTTATTGCTGATTTTATGATACAAGTGGGCTGTCCTTTAGGACGGGGCACAGGCGGACCTAAGGATAAAGGAATTAATTCCTTTCCTTATCAAGGTCAACAAATTCATTATCCTTTTACCGATGAATTTCAGAGTGGAAGAACCTTTGATAAATCAGGGATATTAGCTATGGCAAATGCAGGTCCAGATACAAATGGCTCTCAAATTTTTATTACTCATGTACCAACACCATGGTTAAATAACAAGCATACAATATTTGGAGAAGTTATGAGTCCAACAGATCAATCTGTAGTAGATTCGATTGCACAAGGAGACAAAATCCTTGAGATTAAAGTAATTTAGAAAATTTAATATTTTATTTTGAATATACTATTTTTTTTCGTTTAACATAAATTAATTCTAATCAGAATTAAAAAATACTTGAAATAAAAATTAATTCATATTAAATCTACTAAGAAGACTAAAAATTTATAGATATAAACAATATTAATAAGTTAGAAGTATCAATAATTTCTTGATAAATTATTTGATTGGATAATTAGAACATGAATAAAAATTTTATAGATAAAATTAATACAATTGAAAAAGAATCTAAAGCAATTGCCGAATTAGAAAAAAAAATTCAATCCTTAGAGGAAGAAATAAATCGTCAGAGATTTACTATAAAAGAACAAAAATTATTAATTGAAAATCTACGGAATCAAATGAAAAATGAAGATATCGAAAAAGCTGAATTACCAAGTGAAATAGATATACTAAAAGAGATTATCACTTCACAAAGACAAGAGTTAGATAAAAAAAATAAAAAGATTGAAAAATTAAATGATAAGCTATTTGAATTAAATGCAGGATTGGATAGTGAGGAAAATTTAAAAACCAAATATATAGAATCTGATGAATTCCTTGAAACTCAAAAATTAATTTTACAATTAACTAATGAAAATGAAAATCAAAAGAATCAAATAGAGTATTTAAAAACTCAAATAGATGAATTACAATCTGAAAAGATTTTAATTGAGAAAAGAATTGAAAAAAATACTGCAGCTAAAATAGATGATGAAATAAATAATTTTAAAAGATTAAACTTCCATTTAATGGAAGAGAATGGATTATTACGAGGAGAAATTGAATCATTAAAAAGGAAATTGAATGTTCAAACAGAAATAGCAACATCTGAAGAATTTGCATTAGCAAATAATAAAATTAGTATTCTTACATCAGAAATAGAAGATCTTGAAGCTCAGGTAAAGTATCTTCAAGAAAATCAAAAAGAAAAAGATGAGCCCATAATTATATCAACTGAAGATGCATTAGAATTTGCGAAATTAAGAGATAATTTTGATATTACAGAAGCAGAATTATTAAAACAAAAAAACGAAAATCAAAATCTAAAAGACATTATAAATGAATTGAAAACAAATATGATTATATATAAACAAAAGACTGAAATTGAAATACCTAAGATTAAAAATCTTTCAAAACATATGGAGAAATCTCTATTTTTTAGAATGTATATACTTCTGGATGAATACAATAAGCATAAAGTAATCAATTATCTTATTGAAGATTTAAAAACAGGAAATTATCAAGTTAAGAGAAATTCTATAAAAATATTAAGTGTTCTGAAAAATAAAAAAGTTTATGATACCTTTTTAAAAATGATAAATGATAAAGACTGGATAATAAGATATTTTATCATTAAAGCACTAAGTACATTTGAAGACAAAAACAATGAGTTAAAATATATTTTCAAAGGCTTTTTAAATGATGCTGATGTTGATGTTAGAGAACTCGCAATAAAAATTCTAAAAGAATTTCCTGAATAATTCATTCAATTGACAGATTTATAATATAGTAATAGTGGTATTCATAAAAAATAATTCTTTAATCTAAATAAAATCTTTAATAAATAGATAATCAATAATGGTTCGAAGGCTTTTTACAACTAATAGATGGAATTGGAGTCAAAAAGCAGAAAAATGGGTTTATGTTGAATTAACTAATAGTGGTAAGAAAAAATATCACTATCAAGTAGAACCTCCGAAAGAATTCATTGAATTAACTATTAAAATGAAAGAACTAAATGAAAAATTATTGAACACCTCAGATCCTGAAGAAAATACAAAAATTTTTAATGAATTGATGAAAGTATCTCAAAAAATGCAGGAGATGGGTAAGCCAAGTTAATTATAATATTTAATACTCTTTCTTGAAAGATAATCGGCCAAATAAAGAGGTTCAGGTTGTCTATGATTTTTTGTAGTTGTTAAACAAATCTTTAAGGCTAAATTGAGTGAAATTTTATAGCCCTCACTAACAAATACAGGTTTATTACCATTATTCAAGCATATAGCATATCCTAATAAATCATTTAATTCTTCTTTATCTAAGTTTTTAGGATTTTTTGCCCATATAGGAGATTTATTTCCTTTAACTCGTTCAATTTTGTGCCAATCTGAAAATCCAATAAATGGATTTTTTGCGATTCCTATGCTAGGAATATCTAAAGCATAACCTAAATGTACGGCTTCACCGAATTTTTTAGGATGGATTTTACCATGACCATCACACAATATCAAATCAGGTTTATTTGGAACTATTGAAATCACCTTAGCTAATAATTTACATTCCCTAAATCCTAAAAAACCTGGTTTATAAGGGAATTTAATAAGATCTTTGGTTAAAAAATAACTTTCTTTTAAATTTTCTTTTAAATTCCAAATAACGGCACACGCAATACCATATTCATAATTATTATCTTTAAAATATGAGATATCAACTCCAGCAATTATATTAATATACTTTATACTAGTAATATATTCCTTCTTTGAGATTTTTCCCATTAAATTTTGATATTTAATTTGGATTGCTTCTGCCTGTTCAAATGAATAATCATCTCTTATTAATTCTTGAATAATGGTCATTCTCAAAGAATTATTTCTTATGTCTTATTTATTATTAAATTTAGAGAGTTAAATATTAATATATTTTAACAATTTACTCCAAATTTTTTAAATTTATAAAAAAAACATTTAATTTATCCCGAATTCTTATAAATCTATAATCATAAATAATTTGGTGTTCTTTTTATGAAAATAGCTGTATCAGGTAAAGGAGGAGTAGGAAAAACCTTAGTTGCTGGAATTCTAGCAAGAATGTTTGCAAAAGATGGCTTTAAAGTTCTAGCAATCGATAATGATTCTGCAATGAATCTGAGTTATACTTTAGGTATTGATGAAAAAACCAAAGATAATATCATCCCCATTAAGGAAATGAAATCAATGATAGAAGAGAGAACTGTTGTAAAAGGTGGGGGTCCAGGGGTTTATAATATAAACCCAGAAGTAGCTGACATACCAGATAGATATAAAGTATCAGGTCCAGACGGATTAGAATTATTGGTTTTAGGAGGAATTGAAGAACCAGCAACAGGATGTTTATGCCCTGAAAATGCTTTAATAAGAACTTTATTATATAATTTATTTGTTAAAAGAGATGAAGTTATAATTGTAGATTTTGAAGCAGGTATTGAGCATTTAGGACGAGGGACTGCAAAAGGAATAGATTTGATGTTGGTAATAACAGAACCCTCACAAAAATCTTTAGATCTCTGTGAAAAAATAATTGATTTATCAAAAAAATTGGGAGTAATAAATATTTATTTACTAGCCAATAAAATAACTGATGAGAGCCAAAAAGAAATAATAAATCAAAAGATAAAAAATTGGGAAGTTCCACTTTACCATTCGATTCCTTTTGACCTTGATATAGCCAAGGCTGATTTAGAAGGTAAATCTCCAATTGATTTTAACTCAAATTCAAAAGGGATTTTATCAATAAAAAATCTTTATGAGAAGTTAAAAAAATTAAAACAAGAATTATTTGATATATAAAGTACAAAAATTACCAGTTTAAATTCTCTATTAAGTAAAAGATTTATCGAATATACCTGAAAAAATAGGAATTATATAAAATGATACTACTACTCCAATAATGAGATGGATACCCCAATAAAGAGATAGTGGCTTTTCAGAATTCAGTATCTTATCGTTATAAGTTACCCTTTCCTTATATTTATTAATAAAAAAAATAAGTCACTAAAGCAATAATATAAATGGGTTGTAAGAATAAAAAAGAGACGTAAACTTAAATAGGAGGATCCCCCCAAAACTCATATTTAAATGAGTTTCAATTATGATTGTATTTGTTAATATTTTTGGAATTATATAGGAAAGAGGATATATACCAATTATGAAAGCATATTCTAATTTTCCGCGATATAATTGAATCATAATAACTATTACTTCAAGAAAAATTATCGAATTAATTTAGGTCAAATAATTAAAACTTGTTGGATAATAAGATATCTGTGAAATTATAAACATAATATAAGAAAAAATATAACCTAACAAAATAATATTAAAATTTTCTTTTTTGAGAATTTAATTTGATTGGATTAAGATATCTTTAGAAATGTTGAATTTTATTTAATATAAAATTTATTTCAGTTCTTTTTTAAATTTTGTTTTTATTTCTAAAATTCAAAATTTTAAATAATACGATTAAAGAATATATACTATATAAGAATAAGAAAGAAGAATAAAGCATTTTTAAACTACATCTGAAAAATCTAAATTCTGATCTTCTGCAATTTCCTTCCATTGTTCTATCGCTTCTAATGCATCTTTTTCATCCATCATCTCTATGGCATAACCAGCATGAACCACTACATATTTGCCTATTTTTGGATTTTGAATTAATGCAATAATTATATTTTGTTTAATCCCATCAAAATCTACTAAAGCTGAATTCTGATTAATTTCTAATATTTTACCTGGAATTGCTAAACACATATAAAATCTCTAATTGAAACTTAATGAGTAATTTCTATAATTCTTTTAAATAAATAAAATTAATCCTTTTCATAAGAAAATTTTGCAGATTTTATAACAAAAGCTAAGAATTAGATGGTTTACCAGAGTAAAAATTTATTAAATCATCCAACCAATTGAAAATTTCCTCTTTAGTTAGATTATCAATATTAAATTTTAATCTTTCTAACTCTCTAACAATATTTTTTACATCTAGAGGAACTGATTTTTGACAGATTTCAAACATAAACTCATTACTTTTTGAAACTAAAGTTTTTATTTCTGAATCCATAGGCTCAAATAAAGGAGAATTATCGATTTCATCTAAGCTTCTATCAAAATCTACAAGTAAATTTATTAAATCAAAAAGCCTTCCTGTCTCATTTCCTTTAAATGATTTATTAAATTGAAAGTAATATCCTTTGTAATCATCTATAGGGATTAATTCTGAGTATTGGTTTGCAATCTTTATTACAGATTTGAAATGTTTATAAAGATTTGATGGAGACCATGTATATATATCAAAACTCGATTCTACTTCAGTACTTCTTATATCTAAATTAAATTTATGCTCATCCTTAAAATAACCAAAAGGAATAATAACAAAATCTAATGAGTTTGTAGGATTGTTTCTTAAATTAAAATTTAAATCATCTATAGTATATGCTTGATCAATTGAATGTTTATATAAATCAAACCTTACTTTTTTAATATCTGGTTTG
>JBHLQA010000075.1:0-11147 GCA_048885285.1 Candidatus Odinarchaeota archaeon | reverse complement strand
AATTTCATTAACCAATCCGATTACAGAAACTTCTACTTTATTAGTTAACCTTAAGATATTATTTATATTATTCGCAGAAAGAACTTCTGGTTTTTTTCTCATTAAATTCAGAAGTCGTTTAAACTTATCAATAGTTAGATTATAAAAATCTTCATAATCTCCATTTGTATATAGTTTACCTGTAGGATCTTTTAAAATCTTAAAATTGGAATCATAGTCTTTTGCTATTGGTTTAAATTTAAGAGTCGATTTTTATACATAAAAAGTTCTTACTTTAGAATTAGTTTTTATAGGGAATATAGGTGTTTTTATTTGAGTATTTTTTAAGATTAAAGAATCTTCTTGATTTTCTAATTGATTTTCAAGTTGAGTTATATCAGTGGAATTTTTAATAATTTTCAGTTTTGATTTTGCAAGGTTTATTACTTTCGGCGAATTTATTAATTTAGTACTTTCAGCCGATTCTACATTTTTCTCCTGTAATATTTTCGAATCATTTTTTTTGAAGAACACTTTTTGTAATTCTTTTTGTAATTCCTCATCTGTTATTTTTCGTAAAACATCCACAGTAAGATGACTATTAAAATCAGGCAAAAAACTAATATTTTTAATAATAAATTTAATCTTTTTTAAAGGATCCTCTAAATTTTGAAGAAAATCCATAATTGAAGGAGTTACATTAATACCAGAATTAACCAATTCTTTGATAAGAATGATTTTTTCGTTTAAATTATCGGTTTTCAATATCCTACCATCTGAAATGCAATTATAATAAGTATTGAAAAATTAAATTAAATCATTTATTATTAACAAAAAAACATTTTTTATTTATATGAAGACACTGTAGAAAATTAGCATTCTCTTAAAATTTATCATAAAAGCTCAAGAATACATCTCCCTTTAGGGCGGTGATGAAGTGAGCATGAAAAGAAAATCACTAAATCCTTATCCACTCCTCTTTTTTAATTTGTGGTGTACTTTCTTTATAGAAATGAAACTAACGCAAAGAATTAGGATATTCCCAACTAAAAGGCAAGAACTCCTTCTTTGGATCTTATCGGAGAAATGCCGTCTCTTATATAATTTTGCGTTAGCGGAACGAATGGAAAATTGGCACAAAAATAAAGAGCTTCCAAGAGAAAAACGTTACTATATTGATTATCTTATCCACTCAAAAGCATTACCCGGATTAAAAGAGAAATATCCAGAATATAAATGGGTATATTCAAAGGTTCTCCAAACAATACTGAAAAAACTCGAGGCAAATTATAAATCCTTCTTTGTGCTATGGAAAAAGGGAGATAAAGATGCAAAACCCCCCCGATTTAAAGGGAAGAAGTATTTCACCACCCTTTGTTATAATCAGTCTGGCTTTAAATTACAAGAGAGTTCAATCATCTTCTCTCATAAACATCCTTCAAATATAGTGCTTGAATTTGAAGTTCGCTCTCACCTCATTCCTCAAGGGACTATTAAGCAAGTAGAACTTTTTCATTCTGATGAAAGATGGTATATTTCCCTCACATACGATGTCAAAGTACCTGAGTATCATGATAATCGCTCATATCAAGCATTTGATTTAGGAATAAACCAAACAGTAGGAGTAAACCTTTCTGGAAACTCAGTGCAATTTACTCACAGAAGAGCAGACCTCTATTGGAAAAAAAAGATAGAAGAAGTACAATCAAAACGAGATCATTGTAAGAGATACAGTAATAAATGGCAATGGTATCATTCAAAACTGCTTTGGATGATTAAAAAATGCGTTTATCAACTGAAAGATTTCCAGCATTGGCTCTCAAACCAAATTGTATCTAATACTAAAGCGAATACGATTATTGTTGGAGACTTAAAAGTAAAAAAGATGGCTCAAAAGAAGAAAGGAACGGGTAATGCTAAAAAGAATAGTGTAAATAACACACTCAACCATTCGGTTCACAATACAGGCTATTTGTCACGATTTGTCGAATTCTTAACCTACAAAGCAGAAAAAATAGGTAAAAAAGTAATAAGAATTGACGAATCCAAGACTACAAAAGCCTGCTGTAAATGTGGAAAGCTCGAAAAGAGAGCAATTTTCGAGAGAATTATTATTTGTGACTATGGAAATCGTATTGACCGAGATCTCAACTCAGCAATCAATATCATGATCCGATTTTTGTCAGAGAAACATAAATTCGATTTCTTATCGCATGAATCCTCCGTGAACGAGGAATCATTCCTAACACAATGGAATGGTTTTCTACGACATACAGGCCAACCCATAATAGAAGCGGTTGTGCACTCGTAGGAAGCCACAGCCTTTAGGCTGTGTGTAGTTCACTAATAAAATAGCTGATTAATAATTCAATTTATTTTTAATCAGAAAATAAGTATATTAACTTAAAGTGTCATTTTTTTAAATTTTTCTTAATTTCTAAAGGTGAAACTTATTTGCAAGATATGAGTAAAACAATGGAATTGTACTTTAATCGGATTCAAAAACAAGTAGATAAGTGTTATTTAATTGCAGAAAGAGCACGGCAAAAAGGATTAGATCCAGAATTAGAAGTGGAATCCCCTCAAGCAAAAGATTTAGCAGGAAGGGTAGAAAAATTAGTAGGACCAAAAGGAGTAGCAGAAGTAATAAGGGAGTTAAAAAGGAAGGGTTTAGTTGAAGATGAACTTATTTTTAAAGTAGTTACTGATATTTTAGATAGAAAGATTGGAAATATTGATGCTTTAGAGGCGCGAGTAGACAGAGCCATTAGAGTAGGTTTAGCAATTAAAACTATGGGGGTTGTAAGTGCACCACTTGAAGGTATTTCCAAAATTTTAATCCGAGAAGATACTTTTGGAAAAAAATATTTGTCATTATACTTTGCTGGCCCCATTCGAGCTGCAGGAGGTACTACTACGGCTTTATGTGTATTAATTGCAGATTATGTAAGAAAAAAATCAAATCTTCCTAGATATGAAGCAACTGATGGGGAAATTGGTCGATACGTTGAAGAAGTAAAATTATATGATAGAAGAGTGCATTTGCAATACCCTTCATCTACTAAAGAAATTCGGTATGCCGTCAGCAATTTACCTGTGGAAATAAATGGTGATTCGACTGAGGATGAAGAGGTTTCAGCTTTTAGAGATTTGCCTAGGATTGAAACAAATAAAATAAGAGGTGGTGCTTGCTTAGTTTTAAATGATGGTATTTTACTTAAAGCCCCAAAGTTGCTTAAGATAGCTAAAGCTATGAACTTAGAAGGTTGGGATTGGTTGGCAGATTTAAAGAAAATTGCTCAACATCAAGAACCGAAAGAAAAAAGAAAGCAAAATGAGGAACGAACAGAATTAAAAATCACACCAAACTCGAAATATATTGCAGATATTATAGCAGGACGCCCTGTTTTTAGTCACCCATCAAAAGTAGGGGGTCATAGGATAAGATATGGGCGATCTAGAAATACTGGTTTAGCTGCAGGCGGAATGCATCCTGCTACGATGGCATTATTGGATGATTTTGTTGCAATTGGCACGCAGTTGAGAATTGAACGTCCGGGCAAAAGTAGTAGTATATGTCCAGTTAATAATATTGCTGGTCCAATTGTAAAGCTGAAAAATGGGAATGTAATTAACATCTCAAGTGTTAAAAAGGCAAAGACTTTTTTTTCAGAAATTGAAGAAATATTATTTTTAGGTGATTTACTATTTGGTTATGGAGAATTTACCGAAAATAATCATATATTAATACCTTCTGGGTATGTTGAAGAATGGTGGGCACTAGAATTGGAAAATTCTCTTAAAAATGAAGGAGATATTGATGAGAGGTTAAAAAGTTTTATTAAAAATCCTTTTAAAGTAATTCCTACAGCGCAAGAAGCTGTCCAGATTTCGAAAAAATATTATATTCCCTTACATCCTTTCTATCTAGATTTCTGGGGAAATTTAACAGTTGCAGAGTTAATTACATTACGAACAGAATTTATAAAGAAATTCTCTGAATCAGAACAACTAATTGTTTTAAAAAATGAGGAATCGATTAAAAAAATTCTGGAAAAAGCATTTATTCCTCATAAAATAAAAAATAGTAAAATAGTTTTTAATAAAAGTATGAATTTCATATATAAAACCATTTTTAATTTAAATGATAAAAAAAGTAAGGAAATAGAAAGTGAAGATAATGTATTTTCTTATTTTAATAAGATTTCATCGATTAAAATTAAAAATAAAGCCCCTTATTTTATGGGTTCAAGAATGGGACGTCCTGAAAAATCAGAGAAAAAAAGTATGAAAGGAATTCATGCCCTTTTTCCTTTAAGTGATGCTGTTGGGAGTACAAGATTATTTGAAAAAGCAATGGAATATAATGGTAAAAAAAAAAATGAAATTAAATTAGAATCCAAAAAAGGGAAATCATTTAATATTGGAAATAAAGAAAATGTGGCAAAATTAGGGAAAGTTAGAATTGATGTATGCAGAAAAAAATGCCCAAATTGTGGAAAATCAACTATTTTTAATATTTGTCCTAATTGTGAAACTCATACTGAACTACAAAAAATATGTTCAAAATGCAAAATTCTATACCCAACCTATGAATTTCATTGCCAAAAATGTAATAGTAATCTTAAAACTTCTTATGAGAGAATTTTTAATATAAAAGAACAAATTAATCAAGTTTTGGAAAATCTTAATGTAAAATTACCTGATAAATTAAAAGGAATTATTGGATTAACTAATGAGTATAAGGTTCCTGAGCCTATTGAAAAAGGTATTTTGAGAGCAAAAAATGAAGTATTAGTCTATAAAACTGCGGAAATAAGATATGATGCCACTGATATTCCATTAACCCATTTTAAACCAAAAGAAATTGGAGCATCTATAGATACACTAAAGACTTTAGGGTATGATAAAGATATTGAAGGAAATCTCCTCAAGGATGATAATCAGATTTTAGAATTGAAAGTACAAGATATTATTCTCTCCGATGATTGTGCAGAATATTTTATTAAAATAGCTAAGTTTCTGGATGATGAATTGGAATTATTCTATCATATGGAACCTTTTTATAATGTATCAGACAGAAATGATTTAATAGGACATTTAGTTGTAGGTTTAGCGCCTCATACTAGTGCAGGAATAATAGGTAGAATAATAGGTTTTACTCCTGCTAGATCCATTTATGCTCATCCTTTTTGGCATGCTGCAAAACGCAGAAATTGTTTTCCTGGTGAAACAACAGTATTAGTTGATATTGAAGGTAAAATTACAAAGGTAAGCTTGCAAAAACTTTATGAAGATTATTTTGACAAGGAATTCTTCAATAAAACTGCATTCTTTAAGAAAAATGCAATTAAATCAATTTTAATTTATGCTTATGATAAAATATCTGGAGGAATTTTACCTACAAAGATAACTAATGTAGTAAAGATACCATTTGCTAGTAGGTATATTAGATTTGAATTAATTACAGGTAGATCTTTCAAAACAACTTTGGAACATCCTATTTTAGTATTTTCAAATGGGGAATTAATTCAAAAAAAAGCAATAGAAGTATTGGAAAATGATCTATTTTTGCTTCCTTGTTTGGACTTCGAAATAGTGGATATAGAGCAATTTGATTTATTGGAGGAATTTTTACATGAAAAATTTAAAGCTATTTGGAATGATTTGATGGTAAGAGGTCTTAAAACTTTTGTAAAAGAGTTGATAATGATAAATGGATTAAAGGAGACTGCGTTCAAGTTGAAGCTAAATAAAAAAACACTGAATAATTATTATTCTGTTAGAGATTCAATACCTTTTGATATCCTTATCAATCTATTAAAGATGCATAATCTTACAATAAAGGAGGTTCCAGATTGTTCTCTTGGTTTCAAACAAGATCACACCAGAGTTCAAAGATTTATTAAAGTTGATGAAAACTTAATGAAATTATTTGGATACTATATTGCCGAGGGCTTTTATAGGCAAATACCAGAAGGATATCAAATAGATCTAGCAGTAAGTGAGAGTGATATAAGGAATGATATGAAGAATGCCATTAAAAATTCATTTGGGGATGGTTTCAAACCTTATATTAATAACAATAGAATTACAATATCAAATAGAGTTCTTTTTCACTTCTTCAAAGACATCATAGAATTTAAAAATAAAGCACGTAAAAAGCATATTCCAAACTTTCTTTTTAAATTGCCTTTAGAAAAAGTTAAATTTCTTTTAGCGGCTTATTTTAGTGGAGATGGCGGTTTAGATATGAACCATAAAATAATTAGTTGTAGCTCTTTTAGTATTCGATTCATCCAGGATGTTGATTTAATGCTTTTACGATATGGGATATTTTCTGCAATTTCAAAATCAATAAAGGATGAAAATATTGAGTATAAAATTAGAATACGTGGAACTAATGTTATTAAATTCAAGGAGAAAATTGATTTCATTTCAATTCGTAAAAAAAAAAGTTTAGATCAGATTATTAAATCTAAGAAAACTAAACCAGAAAAGCTTTATCAGAACCATAGGTTAATTAAAATAAAAAAGATTGAAATTATAGAATCCACAGATAATTTTATTTATTCTTTAGAAGCTGCAAATTATCATACTGTTATTGTAAATGAGAATATAATAACTCATCAATGTGACGGTGATGAAGACGGAGTAATGCTACTCCTAGATCCTTTATTGAATTTTTCAAGACATTATCTTCCAAGTAAAATTGGTGGTAGAATGGATGCGACTTTGGTAGTTGGTACAAAGATTGATCCTAATGAGATAGACATCGAAGCACATAATATAGATACTTTACAAAAATATCCATTAGAATTTTATAAGGCTACAGAAAGATACTGTTCTCCTTCTGAAATTGAAAAGTTAATGAAGTTAGTGAAAAGCCATTTAGGAACACCCAATCAATATGAAAATATTTGGTATAATATACCCACTGATAATATAAATGAGGGACCAATAACTTCTGCTTATAAAACATATGAGACGATGGATGATAAAATTGATGCCCAACTTCACCTAGCAAGAATTATAAAAGCTGTGGACGCAAAAAATGTAGCAGAAAAGATATTAACTACTCATTTTAATCCTGATATACTGGGAAATTTAAGAAAATTCTCAGTTCAAAAATTTCGATGCGTTAAATGTAATGAAAAATATAGACGACCTCCGATCTCGAATGGGGGAAAATGCGCTAAATGTGGAAATCGCGTAATATTAACAGTTAATCGTGGAGGGATTGAAAAATATATACCTCGTGCCATAGATTTATGCAACAATTTTAATTTAGATGATTATACAAAACAAAGAATGGAATTAATAGAGGAATACGTAGAAAGTTTGACAAATAATCCTAAATTAAAGCAGCATAAGTTATCTGATTTCTTTTAAGTATTTTCTATCCTTGAATCAATACTCCTTAAAGATTGATAACATATATTTAAACACCCATTTAGATTGTCTGTAGAGCACTTATCAGGAGTGTCTTTTAAAGAATGAATATACTTTGAATCTTTGCTTGAATGAAAGCAACTAACCTGGAAATTTTTCTTTTTTAATCTTTTAGCATATCTTCCAAAAGCTCTGTAATCACTCTTAGGTTTAATAATTCGGTTATATTTTACAATAGGAATATTTAAGTGGTTTGCTGTTTCTTCAAGAATATCATTTAGATTTTTATTTATTTTTCTTTTTATTATGAAACCTGTTTTATCTAATAATCCGATATAGCTCCCTACCATATCGATATTAATATTAAAAGATCTATCAAAATCATATTTTTCTATCAAATGCTTAAAATGTTGTTTACAAAAATTCTTGGAACCTTTTAAACCCCATTCTTCGGCTCCAGTCCATATAAACAGAAGATCTATCTTTTCAAGTGGATTACTCTTAAAAATTTTTGCTAGTTCAATTGAAATAGCAACTCCACTTGCATTATCAATTGAGCCCGATGAAGGTTGCTCAACAAATACCATATATAATATTGGTATCGAAACAAATAACGCTGAAATTGAAGAAAAAATTATTATATAAATAATATTACTAGGGAAAGGAAAAATAGAATAGAAATCGAGAAAAAAAATCATTGAAAATCCTATAAAGATTACAATATAAAAGGCAACTATAATTCTATATAAAAAAAATATTATAACCTGCAATTTATAAGGTATATTTGCAGAGATGGAATCATAGTGAGTAGATATTATAACTAAAGTTCGATTTGGCATTATTTCTTTAGCTGGTATATTTACATAGATATTTTTAGATTCTTCTCTTTGTATAAATGTAATTCTACGAGTAGTTTCAAACATATTTTTCATAATAAAGTAAATTATTATAAGTAAAAATAGACGTAAAAGGATACAATAAATTAGAATAAAGAGATAAACCAGCCTCATTAATAGCTTAAGTGGTCCCATCCAATCAAAATGTTCAATTTGAGTTTTAATATTATTTTCTAATAATTTTTTTTTGATATAATATAGTGCTTCTGTTTCTCCTGTAGATGAAGCGGTTCGATTGAATGCCAATGATTTTACATGTTCTATAGTAGCTTGATCTTCATATATCTGTAAAATCGTAATAAAAATCCCATATAAAACTATTAATTAAAAATCAATTACTAAAGTTATGATTTATTAATTTAAATACTGTTCCTGCTAAAATGAAATTTAACATAATATTACGATCAATTAAAAATTGGATCTTAATTTTAAATTTGACTTTAATTGTATATGTTATAATCAATTTAATTTTTGATTCTTTTTCTTTAAATTACTCTCTCTAAATGAATAAAATTTTAGCTATATCTTTTGAAAAAATAATTAATAAAATATTAGATGCAGGGGGTGGGATTTTCTATCGAAATCCGTATAAATTACGTCGATTTTCGAACCCACGAAGGCCTTTGCCACTAGAGCCTCAGTTTCACCATATAAGTATGATCACAGTATATTCTAGCACCGTAGACCAAATTTCCAATCTAGTCTATTAGAGGAAATCTAGTAGAGTTCTAGATGAAATATTCTAGAATCTTGGCTACCCCTGCTTGTACGTTTAATATTTCCCTCCTATTATGATTCTATTAGAAAGGTTAATTGATAAATAGAAATTTTTACTATTTTAAAATTTTACTATCATTTAAATCCTGAGCGTCTGATTCAATCTTTCTAATTTTACCAACTTTTTCTATTAAAGAGCAAAGAAATACAGTTTTTACCATTATTAATGTATTTTTAAATCTCTAAGTTTTTATTTTTTAACTTGAATAATATTCAAGTTGAAATTAAGAAAAATTTCAAACAAGGAAAGAATGATAATATTAATATGGTGTTAAAAAAATATGATTCATTAATGAAAATTTTTCAATTTTAATTTGATCTAGAAGATTATTTTTTTTTTCTATTGGAAACTTGATAACTATTTTAAATTCTCCTATATATAGATTATCATATAAAATTTTATCATCTTTATTGAAATCTATGAAGCATTTTACAGATTCTACTTCATTTTTACTATTTTTCATATCAGGCAAATATATTTTTAAAACCTCATAAAACGAACAATATTCACTAAATAAAAGATAAAGGATATAATATTTAGATTTATTGATGATTAACCGAATAATAATCAGTATTATCTAAATATAAAAAATATTTAGGAATATAATTATATTCCTGTCTTTAATAAATTCATAAGTAGGTAAATTAGAATGAATTTTATTAATATCTATTTTAATTTTGAGAAGAAAAGATTTAAATTTCCTAATTTAAATAGAAATTTTAAATCGTGTTTTCTTGCGACTTATCTTTTTCTATAAATTTTAATAACAAACCTATTATAGAAAAATATATTTAGATTTATTTATATAACATTTGCATAGAAATAACAAAGGTTATTGAATCCATGTCAGTCGATAGAAAAAAACTTGAAGCATTACTTAAGTGGTATAAGCAGGAAATTGGAGAAAATTTAATCGCTGCTCTTATAGTGAACAGAGAAGGTTTAGTAATGGCTGCTTTAAAAGGAGCTGAAGATACTGAGGTAGAGGAAGATGTTATAGGTGGAGTTAGTGCCCTAGTAGAACCTGTTTTAACTAGAATAACAGAAGAATTTAGTTCAGGTTCTTTTGGAACAGGAACCTTTGATACTGAAGATCAAAGATTTATTTTTTGCGAAGCTGGTACCGAAGCAATTTTTGTAACAGTCTTAACATCAGTTGCAATGGTAGATCCTGTTTTTCCTTATGCTTATCTAGCTGCTGAGAAAATTGCGAGAATATTTGATGGGAGAACCGTGAGTCCTGTAATACCAAAATTATTCACTGAAAAAGAAACTAAAAATATTGAAAGAAAAATAGACAAACTTCAAAAAATTAAGGTACAATCAGGAGAATATGCATTTAAACTTATCCTTGGAGGTGAAGGAGGAGTAGGAAAAACAAGCATGGTTCATCGTTTTGTAGAAGATTCGTTTCAAACTGACTATAAATCTACGATTGGAACATCTATAATGAAAAAGGAATGTGATTTTCAAGGATTAGAATCAAAAGTTCGCTTTGTTATTTGGGATTTGGCAGGACAAGCACAATTTAAGCGTGTAAGGCAATCTTACCTCTCAAATGCAGAAGCAGGGATTCTAGTATATGATGTAACTCGTAAAGATACCTTTGAAAGTTTAGAAAATTGGTTTAAAGAAATAAAAAGTGTTTCACCATCTATATCGCTTATCCTCGTTGGAAACAAAATAGACTTGGAAGATAACCGTGTTGTTTCATCTGAAGAAGGAGAGTCACTCGCAAAAAAATTAAATCTTTCCTATATTGAAACCTCTGCTAAAACAGGAGAAAATATTAATGACGCATTTAAAATGCTCGCATTGCAAATGATAAAGCGATATGTTTTTACAGAAGAAATATAATTAAGCCTCTGGGGGGAATTGAACCCCCGATCTACAGATTACGAATCTTTAACCTTTTTATCGAAATGATATGAAATGTTGCTATACCACTAAGCCACAGAGGCAAAGAAATTTTTAATAAAGCGATTCTATTCAAAAATCATAATAGTAATAAAATTTTAAATTTTATCTAATGAAAAATAATGTTCAGATAGGGTCTCTAGGGGAAAAAAAGTTAATAAAAATCATAGAAGAATTAGTTTTAA
>JBHLQA010000074.1:0-11230 GCA_048885285.1 Candidatus Odinarchaeota archaeon | reverse complement strand
TAACAATTCCATCAATTCGAATTGAGCATATTAATAAAGAAATAATCCAACTATTAGAAAAAGGAAATATAGAAACAATTACAATTGCTCCAGAAACAGGTTCAGAAAATTTAAGATATAATCTAGGTAAAAACATATCAAATGAAAAAATTCTTTCTGTTCTCACTCAAATTAGAGATTCCCGTATAAAGAATGTAAAAATGTACTTCTTAATAGGTTTGCCAAATGAAAAAGATGCCGAAATTCAAGAGATCATCAGTTTTTTAGAACATATTAATAATTTAGGCTTTGAAAAAAATAGTATTAGGATTAACGTAAATCCTTTCATTCCAAAATTAAACACACCATATGAGAAAGAAATTTATTTTTATTTAGAAAAAAATTTTCATAATCTAATGGAAAAATATCAGGTATTAGAAATGAAATTAAAGAAATTTTCATCAATAAAACTGAAATTTAAAAATTATAGAAATATTATCAAGAACGCAAGACTTCAAACAATTATTTCTCTGGGAAATGAAGAGATTTCTGATCTTCTTTTAAAATATTATTATAATGGTGCGAATTTTGTCGCACTCCAGAAAGCTGAGAAAGATTCGAAATTTTCTATTAATGAGTATTTACTTAAAATACATAATTGTTATAGTCCTTGGGAGATATAATTTTCTTAATCTCTTTTTATTAATACATTATATCAATATTTCAAAAAAAATTTTTTAATAAATATAATGAGGCTCGCTCATGAATTCCGTGATAAATAGAGTAATGAAATAGCAAAAAAGAGTTAGAATTGAGAGTAATAAAGAAATTATAAGATCTAATTTATATAATAAAGAATTATAATATTTTTTTTTTAGAAGATAAGTAAAGCATGAATATTCCTGATATAATTAATAAAAATACAGAAGCTGGGGATACAAAAGCAGAAAATAGTTTATATATCGAAGATATCACTCCAAAAATTTTTACATTTTTACTTAGTTTTTCCAAATTAATATCTTGATAATCCTTAATAGCATAATATAACCAAAAATAATTAATATTAATCCATATATAAAAGTGGGAATAATAAAAAGTTCTACATACATTATTCCTGAACCCTCCCAAAAAAAATCCACCTCATCAATGCACTTTGTAGTGATATTAAAGCAGCTACCAGATGGCTAAAAGCTGTAATTAAAAAAAGCAGACTTATTTTCAAATTTTTCATAAAACTCAGTAATATCATTAGGATTTAAAATTGAGTAGTTTAAAAATCAATTTAAGTCTATCTCAATTAGGTGTAAATTATTTGATTATTCTCCTAACATAATAATAAAAAAAAAATTAAGCAATTACTTTAAAAACTTTTTTTGCTGCTCCACAAACAGGACACTTTTCTGGGGGATCTCCTTCATGTGTATATCCACACACAGGGCATATGTATATCTCTTTTTTCTCTAGATCATTGCCACTTTCAACAGCTTCTAGAGCTGCTGAATATAATTTATGATGAACTTTTTCAACTTCATTAGCATAATTAAAAGTTCTTTCAGCATCCTTGTTTCCTTCGTTTCTGGCTGCTTCGAGGAACTCAGGGTACATTTTGCTAAATTCATAATGTTCACCTTCTATAGCAGCTTTTAAATTTTCTTTTGTTAATTTAATACCACCAAGAACTCTGAGATGATTATGTGCGTGAACCGTTTCAGCAGCAGCAGCGGCTCTGAAAAGTTTTGCTATTTGAGAAAATCCTTCTTGATCTGCTTTTTGAGCAAAAGCTAAATACTTACGATTTGCTTGTGATTCTCCAGCAAATGCTTCTTTTAATCCTTCTTCTGTTTTTGACATATTTCCTTCAGACTAAATTTTACTTTACGAATATATTAGAATCTTTTTTAATTTAGTTTTTATAAATCATAAATATAAATCATAAGCTAAAATTTCTAATTTTTAAAATAATCTTAAACCTCAAATAATTAGATAGATAATTTTCTTAATAAAGAATTAGCTAAGATGAAAGAATTTTTTTTACAGAATTTACAATTTGTGTTAAATAATGCTCAGCCATTCCAAATTTTACATATGAATCAAATACTAGTATTAGAAAATAAGCATTTTGAATATATTCCGAAAAAATAAATCTCTTATCTTTGAATGTATAAAAAAGCTTTAGTATAGAATTGTTAAATATTTTTACTCGAAAATCAACTTCTTTCATAAAATTTTTTAGATCTAATTTGTTATAGGATGAATAAATTACTTTTCCCCTATTAGTCAATAGAATAATTCCATCAATTTCATCTATAAGGGTAATTTCCTTCAGATATTCGAGAATTTTCTGTTCTGACTTTAAATCAAATTCGCTACTTAGTGTATCATCTATTATATTATCAATTATTTCAATCATTTTACTATCATATACAATTTCTGAATCTATGTTAATTTTTTTCTTATTAATATATGCTCGAAGTCGTTTATTAATTTCGAAAATGATATCTCCTAAAAATAAATCGTTTTCAGATGAATCACATAAAACACTATAATTTATTTGCCCTTTTTCAAAATTTACAATTTTGACATCTCCCATTTCTACTGTTTTAAATCCTTTTCCAATCATTTCTTTTGAAAAAGACATTAAAGCAGTGATAAAGGGTGATACTAAATTTTTTTCAATAGTAAAATAATCTGTAAAATTCTTACCATAGAAGCATATCCCAGATCTATTAAAAATGAAGATATTATGAATAATTGTATTTTTATATGATCTTCTGATCTTTGTTTGCATAGGTGATTGATCTTTTATTCCCATAATACACAATTATAAATGAACTATAAAAATCGCAAACTTTTCAAAATTCTCAAAACTATATAAAAATTGACTACTCCTAAGATTTTCAATAAGTTGTTGTTAATTAAATACTAAATTATTACTCTTAATTTCCTGCTACTTTTTTTTAACTATAGTATATTCTATATAAATAATATATTCCTTTTTCTCATTTAAAGAACCCTTTTCAATGTAATTTCTTTTCTATAATGATTAAATCTATTATTTTCAACTTGGAAAAGGTTATATCTTATTAATTTTACCATTTATTTTAGATTCTGGCATTCTTTTTGTATGATTTTATTTTTGAAAAAAATGCATTTAGAAGGTTGTTATTCATCGTTTAAGATAATCTAACCTTAAAGTTTAAAAATAAGGAAGACGGAATAATAATTAAATTAATAAATTTATTTAAAACATTTTTAAATCATAATAGGAGGAATAAAAAATGGCTAAAAAAGCAGCTGTGGAGGCTCTTTTTGTGAAGAGTAAAGTCCGAGAATATATTAAAGGTAAAGGATGTAACACAAGTGGAGATCTAATTGATGGTCCAGCACTTAATGATGCAATCATTGGTATTCTCGACAAAGCAATCGCAAGAGCCAAAGCAAATAATAGGAAAACAGTCCAAGAAAAAGATTTATAATCCTTATTCATAATATTTTTTTTTTTATTTTTATATTTTTTTTAATCTTTTCTCTTTAATCTAAAAATTATATATCAAGATCCCATTATTTACATAATATTTAACAGAGAGAGAATTATTGATGTTTATCCAAAGCATTTTGAATTATGATCCTCATTTTTCTTACCCTTATGTTTAATTCATAGAGGTAATGGCATAACAAAAGGAAAAAATCTAAGAATTAGGATTTTTTAATCATTTTCTTTTTTCATATTCTCATTTTAAAAAAATTACTAATTTTGCAGACTTTTGATGCTTTAATATACTAAAGTTGATTATTGAATTAACATACACATACCTTACAAAATAAAGAATAAATATTCCACCCTAAATCGCCTTATACTTTTCTTTTTCTAAATAAAAGGAATAATTTATTCTTATTTTTTACTCCCTTATAATCCAATTTTTTAACTTTTTAGACAATTTCTTTATCAATAATGAAGAACCCAATAGATAAAACACTCTTTAACCTCTGAAGATCACCTTTTAATCTTTTTACACGATCAAAAGGACCAGATACAGCTATTATTTCAAGGCATTTTTCATATTCTAAGTGAACGTGCATTGTTGAAATAATGATATCATGAAAATGATGCTGAATGTCAGTTTTGAGAATTTCATCTGTTTGTTGAACACTAGCATAGATAGATTTTGAACTATATTTATGATCATGATCAGAATCATGTAAATCACTATGAGAATGCTCATAATTTAAATCGACATGCTCATGAGACATCATTATGGCAAGACATCCTACAACATTTTCGGATGCTATAGAAATATTCTCTTCTTGTACCATAAAAAGATGCATTGCTTTTCTAATAGCGTCAGATCTAGATATTCCTATCTTATTTCTAAATTCCTCAAATTTTTCGTATAAATCTTGAGGCAACGAAATTGTAAACCGTTTATATTCTTCCATTTTAAGCAACCCGGAATTTATAATTTTAAAATGAAATATGATTAATTATTTCCTTGTAAATTTTTTTAAATCAATTTCATATTGTAATCATAATTTTTAATTTTCACTTATATTATAGGTTTCTTAATTATTTATATTGAGAAAATTAATATTCATTGAATCCTTTACAAATTTGCTTATTATATATCATTTTTTCAGTTTATAGGTATACTTTTGAGGAATTAAAATTGGATATTGAAGAAAAATTGGATTTAATGAAGATTATGTTTAATCCTAAAAACATAGCAGTTATGGGGGCAACTGACAGTACAATGAAAATTGGTTTTATGGTGTTCGGGAGTATTTTAAGCTGTGGATTTACGAAAAAAGTTTATGGAATAAACAAAAGTCCTAAATATGAGAAAAAGAAAATTCTAGGATATGATGTTTATCCCTCACTTGATAAATGTCCCGAACCTATCGATCTCGTTGGTGTTGTAGTTCCTCCGCATGCTGTCGTAGACTCAGTAAAACAAGCGATTGAAAATGAAGTTAGAACAGCAGCGATTATTACTGCTGGATTTGGTGAGGTAAAAACTGAAGAGAGACAAGATGAAAATAAGCAATTGATTAAAATAGCTGATAAAGGAGGTTTGGTTTTTGTAGGTCCCAATTCAATGGGATTTTATTCATCAGAAGACAAATCATCCCCCCTCCATTTAGGTTTTGGATTTATGTTGCCAAGACCTGGAAATTTATCAATTATTTCTCAATCAGGAACAATGGGAACTATTTTATGTAATGCGTTTCAAAAAATCAGATACTTTGTCTCTAGTGGGAACGAAGCATCCCTTACTTTAGAGGATTATTTAGAATATTTTTCCCAGGATAAAGAAACTAAAACAATAGCAATATTTGCAGAGGGTTTAAGAGCAGGGAAAAGATTTAGAGAAATATGTTCTGAGACTACAAAAACAAAACCAATCATTTTTCTCAAAGCGGGAACTACTAAAAGTGGTGCTAGAGCCGCAAACAGTCATACTGGGTCAATTGCAGGTTCATTAGGTATTTACAAATCTTTATTTAAACAGATTGGTGTCATCTCAGCAGATCAAATAGAACAATTTATTTACCTCGTTAAAGGAGCACAATATTTATTACCACTTCCTACAAATGGACGCTTAAGAGCAGGAATAATTAGCGGGGGAGGTGGTTTTGCAGTTCATCTTGCAGATCTATGTGAAAAAAATGGAATTAACGTTGTTGATTTGAGAACAGAACCAAATGGTCCCAAACTAATAGATGATATCTCAAAACATCTTCCTTTTTATTGGAGTCGTAATAATCCTGTTGATATGGTCGCTAGTCGTAATGCTAATGGTTATGAGATTATCAAATTAATGTTAAATTCCGATTGCTTTGATATAATTCTTACAATGGCGTCTGCTGGCTTTCTCGATAGAATAGAAGAATTAAGACCTACAAATGTATTTGGAGAAAGATTGGTTGAATTGATGAGGCAAAGAGCAACTGAAATGTTTGAAGATGAATATAAAAAAGAAATTGAATTACATCAAGAATATCCTGATAAAAAGATTATCTATATTTCCACTCCACCCAATATGGGGGGTCCTTCTTTTCAAAAATATGATGAAAACAATATTATGGTTATTGGAGGAAATCCTGAGAATGCAGCAATTATATTAACAAAACTCTATGACTATCAAAAATTTGTTAATTCTAAATCCTTAAGAAAATAATGTATTTTATTTTCTTATTAAGATGGCAATTGGGACACTAGCCTCACGCCATTGAGCTATTTTGCCAGAATATTCGAGGTTTAGTTTTACTCTACCATGATCACCAATAATCATCATTAGTGAATTTGCTCTAAGTTGCTTATAATTACTTAAAATCCATTTATCCGTTCTATTTATTAATTTTTCTATCAAATCTTCGGGAGTTCTTTGTTTTAATTGTTGTTGTTGTTTATGTAAATTCTCAAAATCTAAATAATGCATCCAAGAAAGCTCATGGGTATTAATTGCTTTCGCGCTTTCTACCCACGTTGCCATGTCAGTATCTTTAGGAATAGATTTTGTCCCACCATCATATCTTTCTATATCCTTTTTCCTTCCAATAAAACATGATTTTTTACCTGCTGACTCAATTGCTTTTAATAAATGAAATCCATTAGGTTCAACTTCAAAACCACCAAATATCAATTGGTGTAAAACACCTAAAGTATAAGGATTTTTAGTGCTTAATAATAACATAACTTCAGAGTTAGTAATCATAAATTGCGGTTTAAGATATGTAATCTCAAATAAACCAAAATTATCTATTAGATTGATACTAATGCGTTCGATTCCTTGATATAAATCTAAAATTTGTTGAACTGCTTCTGGGATCGTACTATCGGGAGGTTCGATATCCAATAATTTAAGTATCGTTGCGGGCAATTGATTCATGTAGCATTTTATTGTTTGCAGTTCTGACATAGTTTATGCTTTAAGTTTGAATATTTTATTTATTTTTAATAATTCTTAATATTATTAAAAAGATAATATAATTATAAAATTGTTATCACATTAATTATCAAGAATTATACCAATTTTTACAAAATATTAATATGAAAACATTATATATCGATATGTGTAACTCTGGAATTTCAGGGGATATGTTCCTCTCATCTCTTTTGGGTTTAGTTCCTGACCACAAAATTATTTTGACAAAATTAGAGGATTTGAAAAATTTTTTACCTGGAGTTACAAAATTAAAAATTGAACTAGTAAATATAGAACGTAATGGAATTCAATTGAATCAATTAAAAATTGACATAAAAGAGACTAAAGAACATAGAACTGCAAATATGTTAAAAAATTCATTAAATGATTTCCTTAAGAATATAGAAATCTCTGATCAAGCATCTAATTATGCTAATAATGTTCTAAATACATTAATTCAAGCAGAGGCAGAGGTACATGGAAAAATATTTAAAAATATTCATCTACATGAACTTAGTTCTGTCGATACTCTAATAGATATTATAGGAGTTGCTAGTGCCCTCGATAAAATTAAAGTTTTTGATAATAATTTAAAAATTTTTTGTAGCAAAATTCCATTAGGAGGAGGTAAAATTAATACAAAACACGGAATTTTAGCAATTCCTGCTCCTGCTACTCTAAAAATACTAGAAAAATCAAGTTTGATTACTTTTGGAGGTCCTATAGATTCTGAGCTAGTGACACCTACAGGAGCTGCTTTGATTGTTAATTTAAATCCAGAATTTAATCAATATCCTAATGAAATGAGAATTAATAAAGCAGTTTATAGTACAGGGCAGAAGAACTTTAAAAACTTTTTGAATGTCTTGAGAATTTTTTATGGTGAAATTGAGGATCTTGATATCGAATATAATCACTCTTTACAGAATTATATTGAAAAGGTTGTTATACTAGAAACTAATGTTGATGATGTATCAGGAGAAATTCTAGGAAATTTTATAAGTAAATTTGAGAAAGAAGAAATCTTGGACATTCAAATATTTCCAAGCATAACAAAAAAAAATAGACCTGGGCATATTATAAAAATAATCTGCGTTCCAAATCAGATTTTTAAATTAATTGAAATAGTAATATATGAATTAGGAACATTGGGAGTAAGATTTCATGTAAGTAATCGAGTATGTGTGAAAAGAAAGATTGAAATATATAAAATAGAAATTAATAAGAATATATTCGAACTAGAATTCAAAGTTTCATTTATTGAATCTGATAAAGGAAAAGAAATTGTTAATATTAAACCTGAATTTGAAGATTTAAAGAAGATCAGTGAAGAAACTGGGTTACCTATAAAAAAAATCCAATTATTAGCTCAAGCAAAAATAAAACAGATTTATCTTGATTTTTCGAAATAATTCAGAAATAATAAATAGAAAAAAAATAAGTTGGTATATAAGTTGGAGTGTTAGTGCTAGTATTTGTCAATGTTAAACTTGTGCATTATATACTCGTCTTCAACCATTTCTCTTGAAAAGTCTTCTAGTCTCGAAATTTCTTTCTTTATTTCCTTCACTTTTCTTAATTTACCCATTTCTTGAAATAGTTCTGATGCTTCTCGGAATGTTTGAATAGTTTTATCAAAGTTTCCTGATACTTCTAAATCTTCAGCAAGAAATACTAAACCTTCAGCTGTTTCTAATTTTTTACCAAGTTTTTTTTGAATTTTCAATGACTGATAATGAGATTTCATGCTTTCAGGATATTGCTTAAATATTGAGTAAGTTCTCCCTAGCGCTCTTAGAACGAGAGCCTCTTGCTCGGGTAAATTATTCTCCCTGCAATGTTTTAAGATTGATTCTAGAAATTGAATATATTCTTGTTTATTTTTGATCTTTGTTCGATCAATACGTTCCATTGCTCTTTCGTAACTTTCTAACGTATTAAAGATATCACCATCTTCAAAAAACTTTCTAGATTTTTCAAAAAGTTCTGTATGATCAATAGATGCGACCATCTGGGTCTCAACTACTTGTTGTTAGATTTTTTTATATAGATTTTATTAATTGAAAAATAAGTTCAATAATTATTATATTAATTTGTATATTTATACTTATCTATCTTAAAATTTATGTGATTTTGGACTTTAAGATTTAGCTTTTTCTTGAAAAGGGATGATTATTAGGAAATTAATTACATACTCTTAAAGCAAAAAATTCGCTTTAATGCATCTATTTAAATAAAAAGATGTTTAACTAAAACTTAACAGTGCTCTCTTCATCTTTTTTGTCATATAAATTTTAATATAAGAATAAAAAAGGTGTTTAATAAATTAAAAGTTGATTATTCCCGCAATACCAAATGGTAAAAAGATACATAATAATATGAGCCCTACGGCATATATTATACCTACTACATTAACTTTTGACTTTTTATCTGGTAAATCATATACATAAAAAGCCATTATGAAGAAATGAAAGTATCCTATAAGAAATATTAAGATTGGATTATACCAATTCCACCACCAATAGGCCCAAATTAGATAACTACCAATATTTAGAAAAATCTCTACAATAACACAGAAGATTGTAAAGCCAATTGCCATAGCCCATCGATTAGGAAGCCCAAAAATCTTTTTACTTTTATCATCTGATAAAAACTTTGAGAATATTATTCCTGCAATCGAAAACATGAATGCTATCTCAATATTCCATCCAATTAAAATAATATATGCACTTGCTCCAGGAGTAGTCCAAAAGGCAGAATAATCAGTAAAAACAAATACCAGTCCATTCCAAATTTCATTAATCAAATCTAAACCTAATACTGTTAATCCTGCAAAGACTGTGCTCCAATTTCCTGATTCTCTTGCTGATTTAATTTCAGTACCATAAATATATAATACTATTGCTAAGAGTGGAATAACGTACCAACCGCTTTCTGAATTCAATTCACGAAGTCTAGATAATGCTTCTAATGAAGCTGCTGTTGGGGCCAAAAAGTTCACTTTTCTTTAGAATAAATTTTTTATTAATAATTAAAGAAATTTTAAATTTGAATCTTTAAATAATTTTTTACTTTCAGTGCAATATCAATATGATGTTTCAATTTTATTATTTTTGTTGAAAAAAACAATGCTAGATATTTTAGAATTCTGATAAAATTTATTTGGCTATTTTATTAGCGATTATAGCTGCTGAAACGCCTGCCCCAAATCCATTATCAATATTAACTACTAATAATCCTGGAGAACAAGATTGTAACATTGTGGTTAGAGCTCCTTTTCCTTTTTCCCCTATACCATAACCACTTGAGATAGGAACGCCTATTATGGGGACATCCACTAAAGATGCGACAACTCCAGGAAGTGTTCCTTCCATTCCCGCACATACTATTATGACATGAACACCTTTTTTTATCATATTACTTAAAGGAGTAAAAATTCGATGTATCCCTGCAATCCCAACATCATAACTGGATATTACTTCACATCCCATAGCTTTCACAATTACCTCTGCTTCATTTGCGATTGGTATATCCGAACTTCCCGCTGTAATTATTCCCACAATTCCTTCTGTCTCTGTAAATTTGAATGATTTTTCCTTCACAATTATAATATTACCCATCTTATTGATTTCAATTTCTAAGTCTTTATTTTTTCCGAACCGTTCGAGTATCAACTTTTTTTGAACTTCATTATAACGAGTTACTATAGCAAATTTCTTGCTTTCGATAAAACCAGTAATAATATCACTTAATATATTGGTGTCTTTATTTTGAGCATAAATTACTTCTGGTACACCAGTCCTAGTTTTTCGAAATATATCAAGTTTTGCTAAATCTCCTACTTCTTTAATTATATTTGCCTTCAATAATTTTTCAGCATCATCCAAACTTATTTTTTTCTCAAGTAATTCAAGCAGAACCTTTCTGATTTCACTCATTTAGCACTTCTCATATTGTTCTATAGTTATATTAAATTATATAACAATTCATAGATTTTGTTTTTTACTAATATTTCAAAAAAGATAATAACTACTTAAAATAATTATACATTACTAAATTATCAAATATTAACCCCAATTAATAGTGAAGTAACTAATGAAAATTGATTATACATCATATAAAGATGTAAAATTAAAGGGAAAAAAAATATTAATGCGAGTTGATATAAATTCAAACATTGATTTAGACAAAATGGAGATTAGAGATTCTCCTCGAATTCGAGCACTTGTGCCTGCTTTAAATGAATATTTCAAAAAAAGTGCTGTAATTATATTAGCACATCAATCGCGTCCTGGGAGTGATGATTTCACAGATTTAGATATACATGC
>JBHLQA010000073.1:0-11336 GCA_048885285.1 Candidatus Odinarchaeota archaeon | reverse complement strand
TATGTATGATACTATTTAATATTTAATCGAATCTAAAAACTATATTTTTTTAATACATTTTCATTTTAATTTTATTATTATAAAATCCTCATAAAGAAAAAGAACCCAACCTATGTCATGAGTATATTATTCATCATCAGATCTAATATTAAGAAAGAATATTTCATTTTCAGATGAAATATTTCGAATAAAATTACTTAACTTAGTTTTATGATCATTTATGGGAGGATCATTAAAATTTACTTTATATACTTCATTAACCTTTCTGTTTAAGCCATTACATTTAACATTAAATTTTTGAATTTACTTTATATTAAAGGATAGAAATAAAAAATCGCTTAGAAGAAAAGAATCTATTACGGTTGAACTCTGTTATTTTCCTCTATTATATAAAATAACATATTATATAATCTTAGAATTTTAATTGTTGAATCTAAAGATAGGGTAGTCTTTTATTCTCATCCAATTATTGCTAGAAGCTATTAGATATTAATGATTTTTGAATAGATTTTTATCAAAATAATTATCTTATTAATTTTAAATAGAATTATTTCAAATAAATTTATAAAAAATAAAAATTACTAATTCAAATATTATATAAAGAAAAATCAGATTATCATCTCTTTTTAAACTTACCGCTCAACGTGACAGCTAACGAATCCAACTGGTTAGCCATACTTGACACTTGCTCCATAGTACTCGATTGTTCTTCAGTAGCAGATGTAACCGTTAAAAGAGAATCGAATTGATACTTGATTTGAGACAAAATTTCTGTTAAATTTTTGTTAGAATCCGAAACAGCGTCTTTTGTCTCGGTTGATAGTTTTCTCACCTCGTCTGCTACGGCAGCAAATCCTCTTCCGCTTTCTCCTGCTCGACTAGCTTCGATTTTGGCGTTGATGGCGAGAAGATTCGTTTGATCGGAAATATCCGTGATAAGTTGGATGATTTTATTGAGGTAATCAGATGATTCCTTTATCTTTCTCCCATTTTCGAGCACATCTGTTACCGTTGAACTTATTTCTTCGGAAGTGGAAGATACTTCTTCAGAACTGGAAGCCAACTCCGATGCCATGGAAGAAACTTCATCCGCTAAGCTTGAATAGTTTTTTATGATTTTTATTATATAATAAAAAGTGAAATAAACTACTGCTACTCCTGTTACCCCCGAAAAAATAGTAAATCCGATATTTTCAGTATTTATTGGAAAATAAACATTTGAGATTGTGACTATTACCAATAAATATAGAATTACTACGATCATTAATGTTAGTACTTTAAATTCTAAGGATTTTATCGAGATTTTGAAAACTAGGATTATAATTGCATAAAGCGAGAAAAAACCGACATTTTGAGTAATCATGGTTAATATTGCGGGATCTATTGATTGAAATAAAATATTTTTCACCTTAAACCTTTTAATATTTAATTTTATAGATAATTTCAGAATCTTTATATAAATCTATCTATAACCTAAGAAATTCAATATTGATTTTTTTTTTATAGAAGTTAGTGGATTTATAAAAAAGGGATCTTGAATCTTTCGTTCCATTCAGATTCTTAGTTAATGAAAATCATTTAAATTTTAATATATTTTTAATTTTTTTGAATAAATAAAGTAGTTATAAAAAAATTGAAAGAATAATACATTTTATATACTCTTAAAGTCTAATAATTTGGAATTCTCTTACCTTCTTCCATTTTTAACTTAATATGTTTTTTGCATGTATTTTTCTTGGAACCCGCAATTCTTAGTAGAAGTGGTAAACCGGACTTTACTTCTTCAATAGGTTTAGATTCAATTAATTTGTTACTAATTAATTCATTATATAGTTCTTTACCTTTTTCAGTTCTAATAAGTACTGTGTTCCATCCTGATGGAGATCCTATAGATCCAATTGAAATATCTGCTGATTCCGAGGTTAAATCATAACATACCTCACAATCTTCTCGAGCTAAATGAGAGATTTCTTTAATAGGCACACTTAATTCATCTCCTTTATTGGTATAGATGAAAAATTTTCCTTTATTGATATCCATCTTTTTAACATTTTTTATATCAACATTTGCTTTTTCACAAATTTTTAAGAGCGATTCATAAGAAAATGATTCCATGCAAAATATTCCAATTCTATATTCGATATCCTCTAAGAATGGGAATCCGACATTATAAATCTTGGATTTAAGAAGTGCTTGCATTTGACAAGGTACGCCTACTACAGCAATTTTTTTATTCTTAAGTTCTGATTGGTTTAGTATTTGTAAATTAGGATTATTTACATATTTAGTTCCAGCAGTAGAAACGATATCTTCTTTTTTTTTAAGTAAAATTGGTTCTGGACGCCATAAAGTATTGCTCATTTTCGCACCTAATGCAAAATCAATTTTTTTATTATTAAGGAGATAATATAAGCAAGTACTTGAAATCCCTCCGTCTTGACATACATCTGAAATGTTTTTGATCTTTGTTCTTGCTGAATATGCTTCAAGAAAATATCCTACTTTCGAATATTCTTTAATTTCAGTAGAATGTTCTTGAGTCATATTTAATATTCTTTCTGGGAGATATGTTCTAGGGCAGACAAAATAACATAATCCACAATGTATGCATTTACCTTCATCAATTTTTCCGAAACCATTATATATTTGTAGACAGTTTACTGGACAGATCCCAGCGCATAAACCACAACCTGAGCAGACATTAGAATCAAAAATTACCTTTACAGGCTCATATATTGGTTTTAATTTTGATATTTCAATATCATTAGGTGTAATTAAAAAGTCTTGAAATATGAGTTTTTCTGGAGTATTTTCATCCCCTTCAATTTTTTCGTTGATTTCTTCTACAATTACAAGTTTTTCATTTTTGAGTAATTCTAACAAACTCAAAGTCTTTTTTAAATCAATATTATTATGTTCAGAATATTTAATAAGAGTATTTAGATTACTTTCTAAATTTTCTTTTAAAAAATTAAATAGCGAATATTTGGATTTTTCTTCATCTAACATAGTAAGAAGAATAGATTCATATTGAGTTTCATTATAAATTCCTGCATCCAAAATATCTTGTTTTGCATCTACTAATGCTCGAATTCGATATGAATCTAAAGCATCCGCTACATTCTTCAGAAATTCCCATGAATAGTTTTCTTCAAGGCTCATATTTATACATATTATTTTATTAAATTCAATTTACTCCGAAAACCCTTGCAATGGGTTAGTTCCTTTTCAACTAGAATTTTTTTGAAAAGATCATTCTATTTCGGATTTTTTTTTGGTATAGGAGGGAGGGTATGAATTTTTTTGGAGATATCATCAACAGAATTTATAAATTTTTCAACATCAGCAGCAGAACAAAAATATTGTTGAACTCGATCTTCAGAAATACCTTCATGTTTCAATAATTTCTTTAAAGTAAGAATATGTTGATAAGTATTAATATTACCATTACCAAATTCACATTCTCCTTCTTTTCAAGAAATTATTGCAACACCATCTGCGCCATTTAATAAAGCTTCCATTATTAAATGAATTCCAATTCTTCCAGTGCACCTTACTCTAATGAGATGAAAATCTGTAGAATATGATTTTCTTGTAGTGCCTGTTAAATCTGCTGCAGAATATCCTCATTTATCACACCCAAAGGCAATAATATTTCTAGTATCGTTATCTTTTACTTTGCTCATTATTTATAACCTCTATAGCGTTTATTCTTCAATACTCTCAGCAATTTTTTCCTCAGTTCCTAATTCACTACTGCTAATACCTTTAATTTCTTGAGAAAATTGCTTATCACGATAATATTTCAAGTCTATCGCTCTTGCTGGACAAGAAGATACACATACACCGCATCCCTTGCATTTTAAATCATCAACCTTAGCAATTTCGTTCTCATCGACTTTTATTGCTTCATAGTAGCATAGTTTTTCACACCTATGACATCCCATACAAAGTTTTTCATCTACTTCGGCAATTATTAATTCCTGTTTTATTGTATCATGAGATAAAATAGTAGATGCTTTACTTGCAGCTGCTAAAGCGGAAGATACAGAATAGGGAATATTTTTTGGGCCAGTAGCACATCCAGCAATATAAATACCAATATCTTTTGTTTCTTGTGGGCTTAAACAACCATGGATTTCTGAAAGAAAACCGCTAGGTCCTTTACTTAGTCCCATTATCTCGATAATTTCTTCAGTTCCTTTAGAAGGAATCATTCCTGTTGATAATACCACTAAATCAGCATTAATTTTCACAATTTCACCAGTTAAGGATGAATATGCTCTAACTTTTAGTTTATTTATTTCCTTATCTTCTATTATTTCACCTACTTTTCCCCTAATCATTCTTATACCTGACTCTCTAATTTTTCTATAATATTCCTCATTTCCTTTATCAGTAGTTCGAATATCAATATAGAATATTATTACATCCATATCGGGATATTCCTGTCTGAGTAGCTGGGCGTTCTTAAGGGAAACATTACAACAAACGAAAGAACAATATGGATTAGCATTAACATCTCTAGATCCTACACATTGAATCATTACTACAGTTTTTGGTATTTCTCCATTAGAAACACGATATACATGCCCTCCTGTAGGTCCAATAGGACTTAACATTCGCTCTAATTCTATTTGAGTTATTACATCAGGATAATATCCATAGTTATATTCATTAGACTCCCAAATTGGATATTCATCCCACCCAGTAGCGATAATTATAGCACCGACTTTTACATCAATGTATTCTGCTTCTTGTTCAAAATCAATTGCTTCAGCTGGACATGTTCGTTCACAAGTTTTGCAATCAATACATACACTTCTATCCATAATGGCTAACTTTGGAACTGCTTGAGGAAAGGGAATATATATAGCACCTCTTTCACCAATACCTCTATCAAACTCACTAGGTACTTTTATTGGGCATTTAGTTGTACATAAACCACATCCAGAACATTTACTTTCATCAACATAACGAGGATTTTTCCTTATTTTAACATTATAATCTCCAGGGATTCCACTAAACTCAACAATATCACTATATGTATATAAGTTAATATTTGGATGTTTTGATGCATTTACCATTATAGGTGCTAAAACTCATATACCACAATCATCTGTTGGATATATTCGATCTAATTGTGCCATTTTTCCACCAATTGTCGCTTCTTTTTCCACTAGATAGACGGGTATTCCTTGATTAGCCAAATCTAAAGCAGCATTCATTCCTGCAATTCCTGCACCTACAATTAAGACAGCTCTTTCTACTGGAATTTCTTTTCTGGGTACCATTTCTAACTGTCGAGCACGGTTAATTCCTGCTTTAACTAATCTTATAGCTTTCTCTGTAGCTTTTTGTCTATCATCCCTATGTACAAAAGAACAATGTTCTCTTAAATTAACCATTTGAAAATAATATGGACTTAATCCGGCTTCAACTAAAACTGCTCTATAGGTAGGTTCATGAATTTTTGGTGTACATGCTGCTACTACGACTCTATTTAAATCTTGTTCCAGAATATCATTTCGGATTATATTTTGTCCTGGATCGGAACATGTAAAGGAATTAACTTTGGCAATTACTACATTTGGGAGATTTTCAATTGCATTTTTAACTGCATCACAATCAACAGAAGCTTTAATATTTACTCCTCACTCGCATATATAGACTCCAATTCTAACAGTGGTCTGACTTTCAGACAATTATTTCACCTTTTTGTAAATCTTCACCATTACTTTTTAGTTAATACAAAATATACCATTAAATCTTATTGCGTAAAGAAATTATGGAAATAATTTATTTTTTCTCATTAGTTTTAATAATATTGATTCTGATAGTAGAATTATCTAAAAATTAGAATTTTGTATATAATATATTTAAAGAAGATGATTTTAGTTGATAATTTTCAAATTATATTACCAATTTAAGATCTTCTCGTGAATTTTTTATTGAAAAAATAATTATTTAGTAATATGTCAGAGGCAGAAGAAAAAAAGAAAGAAGTTTTTGCTAAAGAATTTATGGCAGAAGAAGGTTTAAAGGGGAAAGCAAGAAGAATAAAAATTATCAAAATTATTGATACGGTAGGATATGATAAACGGAAAATTAAGACAGCCTTAGCTCGTTCTACCATAGTTGATAGAATTCAACATGAATGATATTGATTTTTATAGAAAATTTTTAAATCAATTTCGCATTTTGATAAGATTAAAATTTCGTTGATTTAATAAAGAAGTATTATATCCAATGTAATTGAAGACGCAAAATTATGCTTGATATTGAATTATTTAGAAAGAATCTTGATAAAATAATTGAATCTGAAAAAAAGAGGTATAAAGATCCATCAATTGCAAAAAAAGTTTTAGAATTAGATCTAAAATGGAGAGCTGCTTTAAAAGATATTGAAGAATTAAGGCAAAAAAGAAATGAAATTTCAATAAAAATTGGAGAATTTAAGAAATTAAAGAATAATAAAAAAGCCGAAGAAGCAATAAAGAAATCAAAAGAAATCAAAAAGAAAATTGATGATACTGAAAAATTAAAACTTGAATATTTTGATCAGAGAGAAAAATTTCGCTATATGGTAGGAAACATCTTACATGAATCTGTTCCCGTTGGGGAAACAGAAGAAAATAATCAAATTGAAAGAATTGTAGGAGATTTACCTAAATTCAATTTTAAACCAATTTCACATGTCGATTTAATCTCAGAGATTGGAGGTGCAGATTTAAAAAAAGCTTCCGAAATAGCAGGATCTAGATTCTATTATTTGAAAGGAGATTTAGTTTTATTAAATCTAGCTCTCTTAAAATATGCATTAGATAAATTAATAAATAAAAATTATTTCCCAATTTGGACTCCTTTTTTTACAAAACATAAAGTTATGAAAGCAGCAGCAGAATTAGCAGATTTTGAAGAACAATTATATAAAATTCAAGATGAAGATTTATATTTGATAGCTACTTCTGAACAAACATTAGCTGCTTATCATTATAACGAAATCATTGATCCAGAAGAATTGCCCCTCAAATATGCGGGGATTTCTTCATGTTTTAGAAGAGAAGCAGGATCACATGGTAAGGATACTCGAGGAATATTTAGGGTTCATCGATTTGAAAAAGTTGAGCAATTCATTTTTAGTAAACCAGCAAATTCATGGGAATATTTTGAAGAATTAATCGCTAATACTGAAGAAATTTATAAAGAATTAAAAATCCCTTATAGAATAGTTAATATTGCATCTGGCGAATTAAATGATAATGCTGCAAAGAAATATGATTTAGAAGCTTGGTTTCCCGCTTCTGAGACTTATCGCGAATTAGTATCCTGTAGTAATTGTTTAGACTATCAAGCAAGGAAATTAAAAATTAGAATGGGAAAAGTTGGGTCTCAACAACCAAAAGAGGAATTACATACATTAAATTCAACAGCAATAGCTGCTGAACGGACTATCTGCTGTATACTTGAAAATTATCAAAATGAGGACCACTCAATAACAATTCCGGATATTCTTAGTAAATATATGAATGGGAGAAAGATTATTAAAGCAATAAAATAAAACTTAATAAGAAGTAAAATGATTGAAAAAGATTTAGATGAATTCGAAGATTTTTATAAAGAACAAGTCAATTCTCAATTTTTCAAACTCAAAAAAGTTACAAATAAATTTCTTCAAGATATTCGAGAGAATTTAATTGATATTAAAGTATGTCTAGATCATTTTTTAGAAGTAGGGAAAGAAAAAATAGAACAGAAAGCCCAAAAATCCTTAAATTTTTTTTCTGATCGGATTAGAAAAGAAATTAATGAGATTCAAATTCCAGATGAAGAAATAAATTATGATAATATTTCAGATCTATTAAAATCAATAAAGAAATTATTTAATAGTATTAATGAAATCGCTAAAAAATCCTTACCTAAGTTTCATAAAGAAGTGCAGGCGGAAATAAAAGAATTAAATTATCTCACACGTAAACTGGGAAAAAAACAAGCTCAACTAGATGAATTTATGAGAAAAAAATATTCTGATGTCAGAGAAGCAGAAAATTTACTCAAAAAGTTACCTAAACTATTTCATTTAAAAGATAATATTGAACATGCTAAAGGTGATTTAGATGAGTTTGAAACAGAATTGGAGGAGAGAAAATCAATACAAGAAAATTTGAACTCAAAATTAATAATGTTGGAAAAAAATGAGCTTTTTAAGGAATTAGAAGCCAAAAAAGAAAAATTATTCCAATTACAAATATCTATAAATGATGAGATTGGTTTTAAAAAAGCTTTGAAAAAATTTAAGTTTGAATTAGAAAAAGAAATAATTCATGTTCCTAATGTAGATACAAACTACTTAAGGGATTTTATTAAAAATCCAATAAAAAAGTTAATTAGTGAAAGCAAGGATTTACCACATTTTACATCCCTTATGGTACAATTGCGACATTCGTTAGAAGAAAACAAATTAAGCCTTAAATCTGATACAAAACAAAAAACTATTGAACAGATTAACGCGATTTTTGAGGAGAAATTACTGCAAACTAACATTGAAAAATACTTACAGCTTAAAGAAAATATAAAAGAAATAGAAAAAAAAATTGAAGAAGAAGGATTAAATCAAAAATTAGAGGACCTCAAAAATCAAATCTCTTCAAACACAATTAAACTTGAGCATATAAAAGTAGATTATGATAGAAAAAATAAAGATTATACTAAATATCTCAGTGCTCTTAAAACGGAAAGGGAAGAATTCCAGAATTTAATAGCAGAAGTTATAAGGGAAGAATTAAAAATAAATATAACTTTTTCTTTTTAACTTTTTATTCTCTTTCTGCTATTTCAAATGACCTATTATTAAGAGGATTTATTTTCTTTAATGATAATTTTAGGTTTTTTTTCAAAAATTTATAGACATTAGTATGTTTCAAATCAAAAATTTTTAGATATTCATAAGCCAACACTAAATCCTCTTTAATATCAATATCAAATCCAGCTCTAAAAGAATCATATATAGCTATTTTGTTAATTTTGTATTTCAAAGCGTTTTTAATTTGAGCTAATAAAGAAGGCATAAGTGGATCTGAAAAATAAGAAGTAATTATATCAGGGGGATTCCTACCTAATACAGATATTCCAGCAGAATGAATAGCAGGACATATTATTATTTGGTTTTTACTAAGAAGAT
Organism: Candidatus Odinarchaeota archaeon; assembly: GCA_048885285.1. Lineage (GTDB taxonomy): Archaea > Asgardarchaeota > Lokiarchaeia > Sigyniarchaeales > SOKP01 > Loki-b32. The sequence continues at coordinate 2,155 of JBHLQA010000073.1, read as the reverse complement.
CATTAATTTCATAGAAATTTTTTATAGTGATTAAAATTAGATCGAGAAATGAGAACACTGTTTGGGATGCATTATATTTTTTTATAGCGATATTATTTAGATCTTCTATAACATTATCAAATGATTTGGGTGGTGTTGTCAAATTTTCTTTTATTCCTACTAAACCATAATCATTTGTGAGTTCTAATATTTTATCAGTATTACAATATATAATTTTTTCATCATAACAATTTACTTGAGTCAATTTATTCCCAAGATCCTTAAACATAGCTATTGTTAATTCCTTTAGTTGTTCATTCGAAAAACAGTCTCTAAGGCGAGATTTCGTTCTTGTTAATGGAGCAATTGGAATTAATAAAATACTCATCTTTTTATTCTAACAGTGTTTAATAAATCCAATAATATTATAACTTTAATTAATATCTAAGAAGGTAATCAATTTTAATAAAATTATTAAGGATTATTAAACCATTATAATAAAAGTTATTTACATAAAGGTTATAACTATGTGTATTATTAATGAGGACTAAAACTGGTGTATTCTATCCCGTAATTATTCATTATTTTAGTTCATTAAGAATTTGAACCGACAAAAACTCGAAAACTTCATCTACGTTTTCATCCAGTTTTGCAGAAGTCTCAAAATACTCTACTCCTAATTTATTAATTTTCTTTTTGATGATATCTTCATTGACCTTTCTAGATAAGTCCATTTTATTTCCAACTATTACATATGGTATGTCTCCACTTAGCTCCTTTAATTTTGATATCCAAAAATCTAATTCTTTAAAGGAAGAAAGATTATCCAAGCTAAAAATAACCATTGCTCCAACCGCCTGAACAAAATAATATTCGTTGCTGAATAATTTATCTTGTTGCCCTCCGATATCCCAAAAGTATAATTTAAATCCCTTTTGTTTAATATCCTTCTTTAAATTTGGATTATTTAATACTAATTTATCAATAACTTTGCTTAAATCAATTTCTTTAATTAAAAAGTTTGCTCCAATAGTCTGATGATATTCATCACTAAACAGATTATCAACATATTGAGCTAATAGACTAGTTTTACCAACTCCCGCATCTCCACAAAGGATTACTTTTCCTCGGTAAGACAATTATTTCTAACCCCCAATTTATTTAAACTTAAGATTTGTTTATTTAGTTTTAACTTAAATTAATCTTTTTTTTATTAATTTTTTTGTAATTTGATTTTATTAATATTGATGAAGGTAGTTTTATTTTCATGATTTTTTTGTGGTTAATTGTATTAACTTGCATTCACTTGTAATAAAATGCTTAAATAAATGTTCATATCCTACGATTTGTTTAGGGGTACCATTTTCTAGCCATAATCCAGAGGTATATTCTGGTGCTTCTCTTACACTATCCAAGGTTGTGAGTAAAAAATGATTATCAGTTATTAATAGACCAAAAGGAATAACACTATCTCCCTCAATAGAATGAATTTTTATCGATATTTTTAACAATTTTTTTATTTCTTCTTTTAAATTATCATTATATTTTAAGGCCATGATAATTTGGATATCAGAAGAAAATTTCTTATTCCACAGCTCTTTTAGTACCCAATCATACCCTCCTAATTCTTGCATAAGCAAATCTGGGGTTATTATAAAATATATTTTCTGTTTTGCTGTTATTATTAATTCTTTAATTTTTTTCCGAATTTTTCCCCTAGAGTTTATAGCCCATACTCTCGGTTCTGATTCTTCTTTTTTAATCTCCAATTCACCGAGAACTTTTTCAAGCACTAAAGTATCTTCGATTTTAGCCTTATATTCCTCACGAATTACTTTAAAGATTCTTTCTATTGGAATTACTTGATAATTGGCACCTCTTTTTATTGGCTCTTTTTGAATGAATCCTTTCTCGATTAATCTATTTAAAGAATCATATACTCTTGCTCTATCAACACCAGAGTTTTTTGCTATATCTGCAGGACTAAGAATCTTAAATTTACACAGTGTTAATAAGACTTTAGAATCATTTTTTGTAAATCCCAAAGATTGAAGTGAATCTTCAATTTCAGATATGCTTTCTTTTTTTAATTTAGACATAAATGCAATAGAACTATAAATTGAATCCTTTTTTTTATATTATCTTGATAAATTAACTTCTATTTTAATTTTTAGAT
>JBHLQA010000072.1:0-11533 GCA_048885285.1 Candidatus Odinarchaeota archaeon | reverse complement strand
GCTCCTGGAAAAAAAGTGTAAGTTCTGAAGAAAGCCTATCGTGAGGGGAGACGGCAAATGGCCTTTTTTGAAGCATCAACTTCAGGAGAAATTTCTAAAACCCGGGGTAAAGGATGTAATAATTTGAAATTCTCTCTTGTATCATTAAGATCATCTTCTCTAAATATATAAAAATCTTTTAAACTCTCATACTCTTCAATATCGACAAATCTTTCTTTTTGGATTCTTGTCATATAAAGAACGTCTAATATATTTAAAATTTTCCTGTAATTTGTAATTTCCTTATATTGGATTTTATGTTGCTGCAAGAAATCTTTATCTCGGTTTCTCATTCTTAAGCTCTCTGGACTTATGAAGTAGATATTTACATCAAAATTTGATAATAAAATTGAAAGGGAATGCACTGTTCTTCCATATTTGAGATCACCCATTATACCTATATTTAAACCATCTAATGGTCCAATCTCTTCAGTAATAGTTAATAAATCCAATAATGCTTGAGTAGGATGTTCTCCACTTCCCGATCCTGCATTTATAATTGGAATTTTTGTAAATTTCGAAGCCATTCTAGCAGCTCCTTCAAGTGAGTGTCTCATTACTATGCAATCGCTATAATTCTCCACGGTTCTAATCGTATCCGCAATAGTTTCACCTTTTTTTATTGAAGATACATCTCCAGAATGAAATCCTATAACATTTCCCCCCAATCTATACATAGCAGATTCAAAACTAAGACGAGTGCGAGTAGATGGTTCAAAGAATAATGCAGCTAGAATTTTTCCTTGAAGAAGATTTGAATTTTTGATTTTAATCATTTCATTGCCTTTTTTTAGGATATATTCAATATCCTCTCGATCAAATTGCTTCGCAGTTATGATACCTTCGCTAAATTTATCTTTAAACATTTAAAATCTCATTCAATATCTTTTTATTAAAATTATGTAAATAAGATTTAAATTGTTTTTTATTATATGATGGTTATTCGAATAAAACCAATACAACTAATAAAATTTAAAATTTATGAATAATTACTAATTTTATTCTCATAAATAATGGTCAGTGTTTAATGAAATACCCTAGAACTGTCAACCGATATTGTCCCTCTTGTAGATCACATACAAAACATAGTGTATCACTATATAAAAAAGGAAAAGAACGTATGATGAACCACGGGCGGAGAAGGGTTGAAAGGAAAAAAAGAGGATATGGTAGCTTTCCTAAAGAAATATTCCATAAAAATGCTAAGTTAAATAAGAGAACAACACCATTGTTAGAATGTTCTGAATGTGGTAAAAAACAATATGCTAAATCTTATCGTGTAAAACGTCTTGAATTACAAGAAATTTAAAAAAAGTGAAAAATTATGGCTAATAAAAAAGAAGGGCAACTTATTCCACAAGCAAAAAGTAGATTCTTACGTGTAAAATGCTTAAACTGTGGTAATCAACAAATTATTTTTGGGTGCTCCGCAACAGATGTGGAATGTTTAGTTTGTGGGAAAACATTACTCCAATCAACTGGAGGTAAAGCCCGTATTCTTACTAAAATTTTGGAAGTTCTTTCCTAATTATAAAAAAAATTTTCATTTTAAGTAGTAATTTAATGATTTTTTGAACTCATTTTAGAAAATTAAGGATTTCATTGAGTACTTCCACAGGTTCTTCAATAAGTAATGTGTGAGCACTATTTTCAAAAATTCTTAGTTTTGTTCCATGGATTAATTCAGCTAATATTTCAGCATTTCGGACCGGAACAAGAAGATCGTGTCTGCCATGTAAAACTAAAGTAGGTAATTGAACTTTTTTGAGTCTTCTAGACGAGTTAAATCTTAGTATTGCATTAATCTGTTTTTGATATGCTTCAGGAGTAATAGGATTAGAAATATAGTTTTGAATTATTGTATCAATAAAATTTAGATTATTTTTTATGAACTTTTCAGTGTATGCTAGAGAAATTTGACTTTTTACTATTTCTTCTGGAGATAAACCTTCTTGGTTTCTCATCATAATGTTAGTGACTTCTTCTGAAGGCATGATATATCTCGACATTCCATAATGGGTTGCTCCAATAACTGATTTCTCAATTTTTTCAGGATAATTTATCATTAATTCTTGGGCTATTAACCCTCCCATGCTAAATCCTATAATATTTGCTTTCTCAAGATTTAAATTCTCCATCAAACCCACTACATCATCAGCTAATGTTTTTATTGTATATTGCTTATCTATATCATCTGTTTGTCCAATGCCTCTCTTATCAAATAGTATTGTTTTAAAATCCTTAGAAAATAACGAAATGAATTGATTAAAAATCAATTTTAAAGATTTGAAGCTATTAACGGTACCAGATTGACCATTTATCATAACGAATGGAAATCCGTTTCCATAAATCTCATAATAAATATTTATTCCATTAACTCGAATTTTTGGCAAATTGATTACCTCGTACTCTCTGTTTTGTTTTTATTTGTGTTACTTTCTATCCCCTTTTCTTTTATTTCCCTTTTTTCTAGAGCTTTAGTAATTCTTTTCAATTCATTCTCCAATTTTTTCTTTCGCTTTTCTTTCTCTTCATAATCAGTTAATTTAACTTCTTCAAGGATTGGAGTTTTAAAGGATGTTTTTAATTCTCCCAAAATTTTACGTCTTATTTTTGGATCTCCTCCAGCACGAATTTTGGGATTTTCTTCCATTTGTATGCGATAAAAGGTACGAATGATGTCCACTATTGCATCAGAGTAATCAATCCAAATTCCAGACATAATATCTTTATTAAGGTTTTCTAACCAATAATTAGGAATAGAAAGTATAATTTTTGATGTGTTTGATAATTTATTTCTAGTAGTAATAATAGTAGTAGGTCTTCCTACCTTATCCCATTGTTTTGCAGAGGATATCGTCCCATATGAACATCTTTCAGCAATAACAATTGATTTTTGAGACTCACCTTTTTCTATCCGACTTAAAATTCTTTCGTATTTTTCTATATTAATTTTTCGAGTCATTTTATTCTCACATACTACTATAATAGATATATTCATATTTAAATATATCGTAGTAACATAATTAATACAGTAGCATTATAGTAGTATTATCAATTTTAGAATTTCATAGTTCAAAAACCAGATTTATTTTCGATTGACATAATTAAGGAATGCTTTTACAACCATGTGAAACTTACAATCTCGCAGTACTGACATGTGATCTTTTCCTTGGATTTGAAAGAGACACGAATCTGGAATTAATTGAGCTGCTAAGGTTTTATCTCCAGGAGTAATATCATTAGATCCTAAAACGGTCATTACTGGTATTCTAATTTTTTTTAGTAATTTTTTCATTTGTATTGTGGATGGCAGATTTTCAATTCGTTCTTTCAAGTTTCCAGCGATTACTCCTGCTAAAGCAAATAAATCATTCCCAGCTTGTAATGTAACTTGACGGTAAAAAAGATATGAGGGATCTTTAACTTCTAGGTCACTCTTTGCTTTAAAAGCTTTTATGATCTGATTGTTTATTTTGGTATATCTTATTTTTTCTTCATCGTTGTTAATCAATGGTACAACAAATCCTCCAAGTATCGCAGAGATAAATATATCAGGTTTAGTAAATAATAGTTCAAATATTATGTGTGCCCCATTAGAATAACCAAAAAAATTAGCTTTTTCAATCGAAAGTTCTTCCATTAACTTGATAACATCATCATTCATTTTTCGTCCATAATAGGAATCACCATGTGGTTTATCACTTTTACCATGACCTCGACAATCTAGAAGAATTAAACAATAATCATCTTTTAGAATCTCTACCCATTTTGGAGCTTTCCAATTATATTCTATATTTAAAGCAAATCCATGGATCATGACTACAGGAGGACCTTCACCTTCTATTTCATAATAAAGTCTAATCCCATCATTGGTAAAAAAAGGCATTATACCTAATTAGTAAGTTTAGAGGTTTAAAAATCTTCATTTTCCTATAATCGAGTTTTTTAATACCTAATTTTTAGTCTAATTCGTGAAACTGTTCTTTTACGATGATTCCTCAATATCTCAATAATATAAACTTATAAATTTATTTTAATTAATATTCGCGCCAAGTATGTTTACACTCTGTACATCTAAAAAAATGAGTACTTGGCTCATCTGCACTTCTCATTTGTTTTTGCCAAGTTTCAGCCTCGTTATTGCCACATTTTGGGCAATCCTTTTTTACTTTAGGGAATACTGAAATTTTGTCTTCTTGAGTAACAATTACTAAATTCTGTTCTAAATCCTGCTTCTTTTTTTGAACATTATTTTCTAATTTATCATTATCAAGTATGATTTCTCTTTTATAACCACATTTGCAAACTAAAAAAGATTGGTCATTATCTTTTATTTTACGTAATAGGTTTGAACATTCTGGGCAAAATTCGACCATATTGATTACAAATTCTCTAGTTTTTAATTATAACTTTTAAAAATATTAATCTTTAAAAAATTTTGTTTTATCTATAAATGGTTATGAAATCTCGAATTTTTTAGTGTAGCCAATCATGTAGATATTACTTTTATATTATTTATAGAACTTATTGCCTTTATAGGAACTATAAATCTCAAAATTATCTTTAAAATCTCTCAACGTATCCTAAAATTGATGTTAGACGAGAATCGAGAAATAGATTTACTATTTAGTAGCAATAATCCAAATATAACTAATTCAATTCTTTTTTTATATGATAAATTTTTTGATAATATTCAAAATTAAGCTTATTCATATCTTGGATGATATCCGCTTTAATCACTTTTTCTCCTGTGGAGTTAATCTCAAAATCTCCAATTATATTAATTAAATCATTTTCTTTAAATCTAAAATTATCAATACTCATAAGGTTAACACTTATAACACCAGTTTTATCATCTAAAATAATCTGATTTTCATTAACTCTCTTTTTTACATAGCCAGTTACTTGAATTCGCTTATCACCACTAGCAATATCTTTAATTATTCTTTGCTTTGCGTAGGGAATTGACATTTTTCTTTTATATATGAACGATCTAATTATTTACTTATTACAAAATTGAAAATTTAAGAGAGTATATATAATTAATTTAAAACCTAATATTAGGATTATTAAAAGACTAATATCAAACATTATTAATAATGCGAATCAAACAATATTATCTTATTTATGATTGAATAAATTTACTGAAAGAATATGACTTTTACATTAAAATTAGAAAATAGTCGGATTTTGAAGGGGATTGTTGAAACTCTTGCAAGTATAATAGATGAAACTGAATTTCGAGTTACTCCTAAAGAGTTTACTATCTCTGCAATGGATCCAAGTAGAATTTGTTTATTAAAACTATCAATCAAAAAGAATAATTTTGATGAATATCAATGCGATAAAGAATCAAAAGTGGGTCTTAATTTGGATGATTTAGATAAGATCTTAAAAAGAAGTGCAGCAAATGATTCTGTAGAAATTGATTTTAATGAATCAGAACAGAAAATAAAAATAAAAATGCAAAGAGAAGGTATGACACGTACAAGAACGTTTAGTTTAGCATTACTGGATATTGATATTGAAGAAATTCCAATGGATAATTTATTAAAGATTGAATATCCTTCAAAATGGGTTATTGAACCGGACTTCTTAGTCGAAGCAATAAAGGATGCTGAAATATATTCTGAGATTCTTAATATGACAGCCACAGAGGGAACAGGACTAATTTTTAGTTCAACAGGACAAATTGGTGAGATGGAATATGATTTAAGCGAAGATGATTTAATAGAGACAGATATTGAGGGAACAAGTAGTGGCGCATACTCTTTAACATTTCTGAAAGCAATCTTAAAAATAGCATCCATTACGGAGAAGTTAGAGATATCACTAAAGACAGATCATCCATTAAAAATGATCTTTAATCTTCTCGAGGGAGGGGAATTAAGTTACTTCTTGGCACCGAGAGTAGAAGAAGCTGAATTTGAAGATGATGATGACATGGATGAATTCTAATTAAATTAAGTTTAATTGTAACTTTTCAAAATAATTTAGAAAATTCTAAAAAAATTTAGAAAAGATTTCAATAAAATTAGAAAAATAGTATATAAATATTCTAAAGTCTAAAATTTAGAAAAACAAATTTGATATTAATAAAAGATAAAAAATGGATACTTTTTGATGTATAAAATTAAAAGAAGAGAGAATAAAGAAAAAATCTCAAAATATAAAAAAGATTTTTTTACTAATTTAATACTTTAGAAATTTGTAAGAAAAGAGTACTTAAAGATTGCCTAAAAATTTATATTTCTAATGCTACTGAAAGAACAAACCATTTTGATAATCAGATTTGGAGTATTTTCAAATTAAATATTTCAATTTTACTAGGTTCAATTGCAATCCTTACTTTTTCATCTTAAAATTCAATTAATCTTGAAAAGAATTTTAAAAAATAATAAAAATTTTAAACAATTTGCATAGTCTAGAGCAATTATTTTACTTTAAACCAGTTACTATTTTTCACTATAATTGCAAAAGAGATTTTGAAGGATTCTAAACTTTTAAGAAATTATTATTGGGTGCATTAGATTCTTAGAACTTCTTTTTGGTGCCTTGTTTTTTTATCATACTAATTTCTTTATCTTTATAATTCCTTAAATCTATTATTCCCCTTTAAAACATCTTTCAAAACCTGTTTTTCAACTACCTTTCTTGAGCAAGAATTTAATATAGTTTGTATCTTTTCTAAATTTTATTTATATATAATCCCTTTTTTCTAAAGTATATTGGAAGAATATCTTCAATTTCTAAATTTTAATAACATTATTACCAAATTATTATGAAATTATTTATGAAGAAAAGACTTCATTCTCCCAAATAAAGAAAATAAAATTATATGTTATTTTGAGAAATTACAATAAAATAATGAAAATTCTAACTCAGAATTATATATTAATACAATCTTTTATAAAATTGTTAAATTCAAGAATTAAAGGTGAAAGAGATTTCTGAAAAGCAAAATGAGATGAGAAGGAATGAAGAACGTGTAAAAATTAGTATAATATTTTTTTTAGTTGGAACAATCATTATTGGATTAGCGATTCTTGTAATAATGGCGGATACAGGATTTAGGATGTACCATCCTACTGTTACTGGATATTATGCAATGTTGGCTCTTCTAGCATATTACTTTGGTATTCTTTTAGTAGTTTATAGCATCCACTTAGTCAGAAATAAGTGGGCTTGGTTAGATTGCCCTATATTCATTATATTTTTTTTTATTATAAATTTGTTTGCGCCAAATTTGAGTATTTGGGATATGCCAATGCCATATAGGGTAGGTTGGCTTTTAATATTACCTCTGAATTATGTGGTACTCCTAATCCTATTCCTTGCATCCATCAAAAGAGAAAAGGTTATATAGTTTAGGCAAGTGAGTTATTAAAAAGATATCTGGAGATTACAACCATATTATATTAGAAAACGTAAAATTTTTCCTCATAATTTTTAATTTGGGAATGCTGGTTCAGTTTCTATTAATTTGAATCATTTTATTTTTAGATTTTGAGAAAAAAAAAATATTATATTAAATTTATGATTCGATTGTATTTTTAGATCTTAATCTATTTGATATTGATTTCGGCAAAAACCAGCCTAGATAATAGAATATTGCACTCAGTATTAGTATTAACCTTACCAAAACTAACGATAATTCTGTAGGATTTCCTAAACCTGTATCCATATATGCCCCTATAGTAAATAAAATCCAAGCGATTAATAGGAAATATGCTTTCAATTTAATTTCAGGATCACCAATTCTAATTGATCTAATCGAAAAGATAATTCCTGTTATTAAAAAACTTGCTACTACAGTGTATATAAAAATATCTGAAACAAAACTGTGTTGCGAATCAAACCCTTCAGGTTCTACAGTTCCAATCAAGTCAATATTATCTGTTGTTAATGCTATAATAACAATTATCAACCAGATTGTGTTGAAGATAATATAAGCAATTACAAGAATATTTCCTCTTTTAAGATCCATAATCAGTACAAATGCATACATCCAAATCATCATTGTAAAAGGAAGAATAAGATTTCCATATGCTAAATATTGCGCATCAGTTAATTTATAGTCAAAAAACCCATAAGTAATAAATTGAGTTGAAACACCCCACCAACCTGAAGTCATCAGGACCCATGTTACTCCTACTGCTACTAAATCTTTTCTCTTTAAGGAAATTGCTTTTATGATAATTCTTATACCTATAAATACTGCTATCATTACCCAAATAAGACTAAAACTTCCCTTTAAAAAATTGATTGTACCTAAATCCTCAAGTGCCATAATTGTCCCAATTGTTTTTTATAATAGATACTTCTTATTCGATTTATTTAAATGTATCTTTTTCAATACAGTCTAATTAAGTAATGATTTCTTAAAATGGCTTGATTTAGTCTGTTTACTTTACAATTTTCCTTAGTTTAGGTTAGTATTTTTCTGAAAATTGATATTGATTATAAATATAGCTTAATGAAAAAAAGTCTTGTAAATATGTTTTTCAAAAATGATGTTGCATTCGTGATTTATCTAGATTCTCTTTCTTTTGAAAAAAGCTTTATCAAATGTGTGATATTGCTCTTTTGATAAAATACTTCTAAATTTCTCGATATTTTCTTTTGTTATTTCAAAAGCTCTTTCAATTTTATTACAAGGATAATCCTCACAAATTCCACAATTATCAATTTTTTTTTCTAAACAACATTCTCTAATGTTATATTCACATATTCCATCAAAAAAGTCCCATCCCATGCATCTTATTGTTTCTAAAGGTTCTATACAATCTCGCCATCCTATATTCATAAATAAAGCAGCGATTTCTGTGAGATATTTTTTATTATTTTTTAAATTCAGATGATATCTTGGACAATAACTACAATCATCTCCGCAACGCGCAATTTTTATCTTAAACACCACTTTTTACGATTATAACTGTTTAATCCAGCATATCCAAATAATGATTTATTAAATGGGAATTATTAGTTTATTAATAGTTTAATTAAAATTATCAATAAATTAATTTACTCTTAATATATTAAAGTTATTTCTTATCATATTTTTTAGTTTATTAAATATTTGAATTCGAGATTAGAGAATTTTTGAACAATGAGTGAGATTTATGACCTAGTTAAACGATATCCTTGGCTTCCTTCTTTAAAAACATATTATTCTGATATTGCTTCAAAAAGTCCTTTAGATTTTCTTAAAGAAATCTTTACATCAAATAAATCTGAAGATCTACAACATAGAGTTTTAACTATATTTAACGATGCTTTTAATAATATTGAGCAATTATCGGAATATGAACTTGATGAGATTAATATCTATGTTTATTTAATATTGAGAATTATCCTTTATATTTTAAATAACAAAATAATTTCCAATAGAATAGCAAATATATACTCAAAAACTACTTACAATGAATTAAATAAAGAAAATGAATATAATTTATATTATATTTATCAAGACTTAAATTTAGAAGTATTTTATGAAGAACGACCAATAGTCTACAAAAAACTAGTTGTAAAAGAACAACAAGAACTTTTTAAAACAAATTTTAAGATATCTTATTTAGATTATTTAAAGCTTGCTTCTAATCTAAAGGATGAATATCGAAAATTAGTAAATAATGCCCTTCTACAGGGTTTTGTATATATTAAACCTGAAAATATTAATAGATTGTTGCAAGAATATGTACGTATTAAATTCTTAACTCAAAATAATGAAATTTCTGCTGAATTGGAAAATTTCAAAGAAAATGCTTTTAAAATTCAGGAGTTTAAAAAGTTATATGATACTATAACAGATATTTGGGAATCAAAAAAAGAAGTTTTTGAATACACCGTTGATATTACCTTTAAAGAAGGAAAGGATATTTCAAATATTTTCCCTCCTTGTGCCAGAGAAATACTTTCTAAAGCACAAGAGGGTCAGAATTTGATACATACTGAAAGATTATTTATATTATGGTTCTTAAATTCGCTAAAATATCCTGAAGATAAAATTGTTAATATTTTTTCTACATTACCTGATTTTGACAGAGATAAAACAACTTATCAAGTTAAATATGCCATGAGAAAAGGATATACACCATATTCATGTAAATCTTTAAAATCCTATAATTTATGTTTTGCACAACAAAATAATGACAAATTATGTTTAGAGGGATATTTTTCAAGATCGCAAGATACTCAAAAAGAAATTTCACATCCTCTTAAATATGTAGAAGTCAAGCAATATCGTGAATCTAAGAAATTAAAAAAGACAAAAAATCAAACTCCAGATAAAAAATGAATTCTTACGATTACCTAAAACGTCGATTTAAGGAATATTACAAAGATAATAGAGATAAGATCCCTTTTGTCAGTTTATTCAATAAAAGAGAATTTGGTTTTATTCCATGGGATCAGCAAATAAGAATGATAAGACATATGGGTTTTCTAAATAAAGAAAATTTTATACAACATTTAATAAATAATGGGCCTAGACATGTTTATTCAAGTGGCTCTCTTTATGAAAATCCAGAAAACCAAGATATGAAGAAAAAAGGATATCAAGGTTGTGATTTCATTGTAGATATTGATGTTGATCACTTTTATACTCCATGCAAAGAGAATCATGACATATGGTATTGTAAAGAATGTGGGAAAAATGGTAAAGGAATGGTAAATAACTGTCCAAAATGTGGGAAATCGAAACTTAAGAAAATAGCTTGGATATGTGAAGATTGTTTGAATGCTGCTAAAAAAGAGATAATTAAACTAATATATGACTTTTTATTGCCTGATTTTAATATTGATATTAAAAAATTAAAAATCGCGTTTTCTGGACATAGGGGTTATCATTTGAAAATTGAAGATAAAGATCTAAGATTACTCTCAAGTGATGAACGTAGAGAAATAATCGACTATATTACAGGAGAAGGAATTTCTTTTGAAATTTTAGGCTTAAGAAAGATGGGAGATATTGTTTTTGGGTTTTCAAAAGAAACAATTGGTTGGTCTCAAAAAATTAACAGAGAAATTGAAGAGATCTTAAAAATGTCTAGTATTGAAATTGAGACTTTATTATCAGATAAAAGAAAGTTTAAGCTAAATCAAAATTTTATTGAAAATTTTCTAAACTTAAAAGATAATTTCCTCAATATTATTAAGAACAGCAACATTAATAATTGGACCTTTATAAGTTCAAATTTAAATACTTGGCATAACTTTCTGGAACCACTTGTTGACCAGATTGGAATTGAAGTTGATGTACCAGTATCAATAGATATCCATAGACTCATTAGATATCCTGGGTCTTTACATGGCAAAACAGGATTTAAAGTTCAAGAGTTATTACCTGATGAAATCGAGATATTTAATCCTTTAAATGAACAAACCGAGAAACTAGATCCAATTGTTTTTGTTAGCAAAGTAAAAACGACCCAAAAATTAGAAATAATCGAATCTGATGTACCGGCAACAAAAATTAAAGGTGAAACATTTG
>JBHLQA010000071.1:0-11569 GCA_048885285.1 Candidatus Odinarchaeota archaeon | reverse complement strand
TCCATTATTAGATCATTGGTTAACCTAATCAGTTCAAACTTTCTGATATATTTAATTTAATATTTGGAAGAAATTTCTTTTAATATAACGAAATAATCATTTTTTACTAAATATTTAGTATAAAAACTCAAATTAACTATTTAAAATATAAAATAATAATGTTAAAAATACCGAAAATTCATTTTACCACTCTCTTTATCTAAAGAATATTACAATAAATTATTATGAGTAATATAGATTTAAGTAAGGACAAATTAGAACTTGAATTTAAAGATTATATTAAATATAATTCTGATAATATTGACAACGTTCTACAACAAAAATATAATGAATTATGCACTGAAAATAATAAACTTATAGAAGAAAATCAATCATTAAAGGATATAATTGTAAAGAAAAATAAACAAAAATTCGCAAATTCTATAGTTAATAATGATTTATTAAAATCAATAATTGAAAACCCTAAATCCAGTATAAATTTCTATATTCAAATAATTTTAGGAATTTTTATAATAATTTTATCTTTAGGATTTCATATTTTATACTTAGCAGTTACCAGTTGTTTAATGTATAAAGATGAAGGCTCTAGCTGTTGGGCTGTAAGTTGGTTAGGAATTGATTTACATGCTAGTTTTTATATTGATATTGTGTTATATTCATTAATATGTATTCAAGTAATTTTAATAATCTTAATAATCCAAGATAAATTTAAAAAATCCTATTAAGAATAACTTCTACTTAGGAGAATTATTTCTTTGTTAGGATAAGCTTTCTTTCTTCCAATATAATTTTATTTTTGTTTAAAGGACTAAAGTTATATGTGTTTTTCATTACATTTACAATGAGATTCCCAATAAACTTAAGTTTACGTGTATTGAATAAATCATTAATCATTTGTAGATCTTCGGGAATTGATACTCCAAAAAAGGGGTTTAAAAATAAGTAAATACTTGCACAAATTGTCATCCCTATGATCAAACTTATCGTACCATCAAATGGAAAAATTAATAGAATGAAGAATAAAATCAACAAATTAGGAATTAATCTATATAATTGAAATTTATATTTAATTTCTAATTTTCTTTTGAGTTGAATTAAAATATAAGGCAATAAAAAAAGTGAAGAAATAATCATAACGATCCCTATTCCTATTATATTAAAAAGAAAAATAAAAAACGGAGTGGTTGTAATTATTATTAATAATGTTATTCCAAAACCTTTAGCAGCTAAGTCTGCATTTCCCGACCCTATTAGAGCATTTCCAAATAATGTCGCATATCCGTATATAAATTGCCCTGAAATAATAAGAATGAATAAGGTTTGAGCCATATTGAATAAATCTCTATTAAAAACACCATTTTCTATAAAAAAGCTTCTATGTAAGTAATATAATAATTCTCCAGAAAGAGCTATCATAGCTGTCATAAAACCTAATGCCAAAATACTCGAGATTCGTGTAGATGCATTTATTGACTCCTCTACAGTCTCATGATTCTCTTTTACACATGCTTCAGCTATTTCAATATTCAATGGAGCAGAATAATAGAGAATTACCGATTTTACAGCACCATACGTTAACAAAACAGTTAATAAACTCAAACCAAATCCTTGTGTTGAAGGATCGGTAAAAACAGCTAGGTAGATTGCAGCAAAGAAGAATAAGATATCTTCAAAAAATCTAGAGTTTTGAATATTTGTTATCATAGAATATATAGAATTTTTCATATAAGACCAAATCTGATGTTCTTTAATCAAATTTCTGTATTTTGGGGGTGCTCTCTCTCTCATAGCCTGAGATTTTAGATTAGACTTTAAAATCTCCAAAATAGAATAAGGTGCTAATCGCATAAAGAAATAAATTAAGAGAATTAAGGTAATTATATTGAAAAATGGATAAAATGCAAATAAAAAAGGATTCAGATTAAATGATATGAAAATATATGCAAATATTAATAAAAATATTCCATTAAATATTGATGTAAAAGCAATTATATCATATCTATTTCTAATTTCAATTCCAATTTGAAACATTAATGTGGTATAAATCAAAAAAGTACAGAAACCAGAAGCAAAGAAACATTCTCTTAATAATGTATTTGTTAAAAAAAACCAAAATATAAAAGGAATAATTATCATAATTAATCCTAATCCTAATCCAATTAATAATAATAGCTTGGAGTAAGTAGTAGCTTTCAATCGTCCAAGTTCCTCATCAATAACAAACGCAGTTTTAATTTCTGCGATAAAATATCTAGAAATCCCAATTCCAATTAAACTGACAATCCCATTAATTGCGGTTGTTAATCCAAAATATTGTAACCCTTCCCAACCTGTTCCTAATATTACAAAAATCCAGATACAAGCTGCATTAATTAATGAAAAGAACATATAAAGAGATCCAGAAGTGATTACGCGCGAACTACCTTCTTTTGCGAAAAAATTATGTTCTCTTATGAATTCAATTTGGAATTTTTCTTTTTCTGGTTTATTTTCCATATATGGAGTATACTCTAAACTAATTATTGATATTGAATTAAAGGGATGTAAAAAAGTTTTAGAAATTAAAAAGCTAAAGAGTAAATCTCATATTAAAAATTTTTATTCATCGAATAATAAAACATATTTTTATGAAAGCTATTTTAATCAGCATAATTAAAATTCAAATGGTTATATCATAAAAATGAATAAAGAAGAAATCATATGTGAGAATTGTGGAGAAAATTCATCCAATGAATTATATGAATGTATCGAATGTTATAATCAAATATGTGAAGAATGTGCTAATATCTGCAAAAAATGCGGAAATTATCTATGTGATGGCTGTTATCATGAACATAAGAAGAATTGTG
Organism: Candidatus Odinarchaeota archaeon; assembly: GCA_048885285.1. Taxonomy (GTDB): domain Archaea; phylum Asgardarchaeota; class Lokiarchaeia; order Sigyniarchaeales; family SOKP01; genus Loki-b32. The sequence goes on along the minus strand of JBHLQA010000071.1, from coordinate 8,720 downwards.
GATAAATGAAAGGCTCATATATCCTAGTAATATTTTTTGGAACAGGAAAAGAGATTAAAATTGGTGCTCTTGGAAATATTTTTTTTCCTAAGGGATATTATTGTTATGTAGGATCTGGAATGGGGAATATAGGTTCTTCCACATTATTAAACCGGGTAAAAAGACACCTTCAAAGCTCAAGTGAAAAAAAAATTCATTGGCATATAGATTATTTATTAGCAGATACTGGTTCCATAATAACCAAAATCTATTTAATTCCTTCAATTGAACAATTAGAATGCACTGTTGCTCAAGAATTATCTAATTGTTCTGATGATTTCATAGAAAATTTTGGCTCCTCTGACTGTAACTGTAAAAGTCATTTGTTTTATTTTAAAAATATCACAAAATTAAGAAAATAATTCCTATAAATAAGAACAGATTAATATTTATTTCTAAGATTATTCCAGTTTTTTCATAATTCCAATTTGGAAGCAAAAAAAATATATTTTTTTATTTTCTCGATAAAAATAATTATAATAAAAATTCTTAAGTTTAGAAATAATTTTTTATTAGTACATATTATTTAGAACAAAAGAAGATAACTCAAATAATGAAAAATAGAGAGTGTGAAAATTATTATGGGAATATTAGATGGAAAAGTAGCAATTATTACAGGTGCTGGCAGGGGATTAGGCCGTGAAGAAGCCTTACTTTTTGCCAAAGAAGGGTGTAATTTAGTTATTAATGATTTAGGTGCAGGTTTTGACGGTAGTGGTGCTGAAACAAAGGTTGCTGATGAGATAGTAAGAGAATGTGAGACTTTAGGAGTAAAAGCTGTAGCAAATTATGATTCCGTAACAGATTTCAATAAAGCTAAAGCCATGATCGATCAAGCTGTTTCTGAATTTGGGAAATTAGATATTCTTGTAAACAACGCAGGTATTCTTAGAGATCGAATGCTTTTTAATATGACAGAGCAAGAATTCGATGATGTTTTAGCGGTGCATCTAAAAGGTACATTTAATATGACTCGTCATGCTGCAGCTTATTTTAGAACTACAGTTAAAGCAAATGAGTCACTTGGTAATTTTGGAAGAGTTATTAATACAGCATCTGATGCGGGTCTAACTGGAAATTTAGGACAAACTAATTATGGAGCAGCAAAAGCCGGTATTGCGGCATTTACTATGAATGCTTCAATGGAATTAAAAAAGTATGCTACAGTTAATTGTATCGTTCCTTTAGCAAGAACTCGTTTAACTGTTGATGCTACACCACAAACTGCTGATTTTATGAAAAAACTCGATAAATCTGGCTATGATATTTTTAATCCTGTTAATGTGGCACCAATGGTTGCATTCCTTGCATCAGATAAAGCATCAAAAATCAACGGTGAAGTATTTAGAGTCGTAGGAGATCGTATTATGCTATTCCAAGGTTGGCATACTGTTGATCAAATTGATAACAATCATAAACCATTCACTCCACAATTAATAGCTGAAAGAATCAACGAATTAATGAAAGGAGCACCTAAAAAAGAAAGTCTATTTGGTCTGTTAGGTGATTTAGTTTAAATTATTTTAAATTTCCTTTTTTCTTTATTTTTATTTTTTATTTATAAAATGTTTAAAAAAATTATTCCAATTTAATGGTAATTTCTCTGAAAATATGATAAATAAGCATAATTATTTTATCAAAATCTTCTTTAGGCATATTGGAGTTATTTTTTTTTAGATTATTTAACAAAAATTCCAATTTATCTAATCCATTTTTGAGATATGAGATTTCTTTCTTATTTCTTGTTCTTTCAAATCGAGTTTTTAAAAAAATTATCTCACTCAAAAGCATATTAACCAAAATTTCTTTTCTTGGTTGAAAAAACTTATTATCCGACCATAAAATTGATTTACTCATTATCAAACCTCTCTAACTAACATTTTTCATAAATAAAAATAAATGAGAGTTAATTATATATCTTTTAGAGACCAATTTTTAAGATATCGTTAACCTGTTTTAATTCCTATTATATTGAATTCTAGAAACAGTGAAATATAACATTTGATTTTAGGAAAAATATAGTATTTATAATTAGATATGAATTAAATGATGTATTACTACTTATTGGTCATTTTTATTACTAATCTTTAATCAAATCTTTATAAAAGTCATCATCATATCTATCTTCATCACTTCTTTCGCTTTTCATTTCTAAATACATAAAATAAACACTTATTATACCCCCTCCAAGTATCCCGACAGGAATTCCCGTTAAGACAATAATTATAAAAAAAAATAAAAAAAAACCAAAATTAGGATAATATATCAATGTATATAATAATGATATTAGGAATGCTGAAATTATACCTCCAAAAATTCCTACTATTATACCACATGATAATATTTTTTGATCCGAAGTTCTATTTCTTAAAGCATAAATCACTCCAATAACAGAACCAATAAAAAATTGAAGATCAAAATTAAGATATACACCCTCAAAAAAAGTAAAAGTAGTTAAAAAAGCTATAATTGAGACTATCGCATTAAAAATCAAACCTAATTTAACATTGCGTTGTTGAAAATACTCACTAAATTTCAATATAATTACAAAAAATGCTGATGATTTAAAACAATAGAATTAAGAAAATGAAAAATCAATACTATAAGAAAGTTATCAATATTTTTTATTATCTGTCAGTGCCAGGTATATCCTTGCCTTTTGTTAGCGCTTTTGTTATTCCTTTTTTTACTACTTTTGAAGGATCCACAAGATTTTTTAATCCCTGTACTGCTGCATCTCCTGCTTGTCCAATAACATCTCCACCAATCGTCCCCCCTCCAATCAATTCTTCTGCAATAACACCCACTGCGGGAGTTAATGCTGCTGAAACAATTGTTGTTACTGCTGCTACAGCTATAACTTTAGCAATCTTCATTGCAAGTGGACTATCATCTCCTTTTTTAGCCTTTTCATCATCTTCTACGGCTTCTAAAGATCTCTTAAGTCCCTTTATCAATCTATTCAAAGCATCTTCTTTCTTTTCTTTCTTCCCTTTATAATAAATCCCATCCTTATAGACAACTTCTAAGAATTTTGTTAATGATTTATATTTTGTAATTTTTTTATATCCATTCCAATCTTCTTCTTTGAAATTTGTCAAAATGGTATTACATGGCTTTCCGTTAGTGACATTGAAAACATAGATTTTTGGCTCTTTTTTATCACTAAGATAAATTGCTTCATAAATAATATCTCCAAGCTCTTTCTTATTACCAATCAATAATCTAAAATTAATTTTATCAGTATTACCAATTAAACCCTTAGAAAATTTTGCTAAAGCTACTTTCCCTTTTTTCGCTTTTTTTTCTTCCTCCATAACTGTATCAGAGCGTTTTTCTTCAAAATAATCGTTCAGAACATCAAAAGCATCTTTATATACTTTTTTGGCTTTATCAACCTCTTTTCCCATAAATATCACTTTAATTTAGTAGATTCGAGTTACAATAAATATTAAAATTAAAATATTTATGTTTATTTCTTTTGAAGTAATTTATTAAACTGACTAGTTAATTAATTCTAGTCATCTCTATTATCATACTTATATCTAATATTTTTATTTTCTGAATTTCATTCTTTTAAGATTTTTCTCATAAGAAATAAGGTAAAATTTGCTTTTTTAAACAAGATTCCTATACTTAAATAATATTAAAACTTAAATAATAATTAAAGAATTAATTTTCTCAATAACATAAGTGAAATTGAGTTAAATGAGTGAAAGAATAACTGAAATACTCGATAGTTTAAAGTCGATAAAAGGAGTTCACGGTGCGGCCTTAATTGAGAAATTTGGGCTAATAAAAGGGAGTGCTCTGCCTGGTTGGGTGGACCCAGAAGCAGTTGCCGCAATGGTGACTTTAATATTAAAGGCAAGCCAGAGAGCAACCAAAGAACTGGAGCAGGGTCAATTTTTTAGCGCTATAATCGAATCTGAAAAAGGAAAAATCCTTTTTAGTGAAATTAAAGGAAATATTTTGACTATAATTACCACTCGTGAAGCAAAATTAGGTATAATTAACTTAAAATTAGATGCTGCTAGTTCAGCATTAGTTGAATTGATTTAATTTATAAATTAATTTTTTTTTAAATCTTTTCACTTAATTATTTCTTTTTCTCTTAATAGTTTTGCTATAATATTTCTAGTAATATGAGGATCTGCTTGTCCTTTAGTTTTTTGCATTATTTTTCCAATTAATGCTTCTTTTGCTTTTGGATTTATACGACAATCTTTTACAATCTTCGGATTTTCTTCAATAACTTCATTTCCTAATTTTATAAGAAAATTTTCATCAGAGATCCTTTTTTTATCTTTTACTTCAAGAATTTCTGAAATTGAAAAACCCTCTATCATATCTTCTATTATAGTTTTTGCAATTTTGGTCGTAATTTTTCCGTTATTAATGTATCTGATAATATCAACTATTTGATGAGGATGTAATTTTGTATCTTTTATTGTTTTATTTTGTTCATTCAATACTCTTAAAACATCATTCATTAACCAATTGCAATATTGTTTATATTCATTTGGTCCAAATGAAGCATCCGAGTTTACACCTTCCTCGTAGAAATCGGCTATATCTTTATCCAAAACTAGGTTATCTGAATCAAATTCTGACAAATCATATTCTCTTCTAAGTCTTAATGACCTTTCATTCGGCATTTCAGGCAATTCATCTTTAACTTGTTGTATAAAATGATTATCAATTTCTATTGGAACCAAATCTTCTTCAGGAAAATAACGATAATCTGCTTCAAATTCTTTAGTTCTTAAAGAGATCGTAATTCTTCTTTTATCATCCCAATGCCTTGTTTCTTGTAGTAGTTCTTTTCCTCTTTTAAGTAGGTTTTTTTGTCTTACAATTTCATGTCTCAGAGCTCGTTCTACTTCTTTAAAGCTATTGATATTTTTAACTTCACTACGCTCATGTCCTTTAATTGAGATATTTGCGTCAACTCTTACTGCACCTTCAAGATCTAGACTTGAGATTCCTGAATATTGAACTATTGATTTCAACTGCTTTAAAAATTCACGGGCTTCTTCAGGTGAATTCATAACAGGTTCAGTCACTATTTCTATTAATGTAACTCCCGATCTATTATAATCAACAAGTGTATAAGGTGAGGTTGCTATACTTCCTTTATGAACTAATCTTGCTGGGTCTTCTTCTAGATGAATTCGATTAAGAATTACATCTTTCTTATGGGAATTTAATTTAATAGTGATTTTTCCTCCATCCGCGAAAGCTTTTCCTCCTGCTTTATTATATTGACTAATTTGAAAGTTTTTAGACATGTCAGGATAAAAATAATTCTTTCTAAAAAAATACATAGATTTATTTATTTCACAATTTAACGCAATCGCTAATCTAGTCGCAAAATTAATTGCTTTTTTATTTATTACTGGAAGAGATCCTGGTAATCCAATACAAACTGGACAAATATAAGAATTTGGATCTTTTCCACGATAATCATTGCTACAGCTACAAAAAAGTTTTGTTTTGAGATTTGTTAATTGAATATGAACTTCTAAACCAATGATAACATCATTATTTTGAATACTCATATTTAATTTCCTCATTTAGTTACTGGTGCAATTCTACGATAGATATTTAATTCTTGTTCCAACTGATAAGCAATATTAAGAATTCCTTCCTCATCAAAATAATCTCCAATTATTTGAAATCCTACTGGCATGTTATTACTATCAAATCCACATGGGATTGATATTGCTGGAATACCTGCTAAATTGACAGGACAAGTTAAAATATCTGCGAGATACATCTGCAAAGGATCATTAATAAATTCTCCAATTTTAAAAGCTGTAGAAGGCATAGTAGGAGAAACAATAGCATCACAATTTTTAAAAGCTTCTATAAAATCATTTTTTATTAAAGTTCTAACTTTAAGAGCCTTAATATAGAACATATCATAATATCCCGCAGAAAGAGCATAAGTTCCTAAAAAAATTCTCCTTCTTACCTCAGATCCAAAATTTTCAACTCTTGTCCTACTGAAAACGTCATAGACATCTCCTGAAAGATTTTTACTCATATTTCCATATCTTAATCCATCATATCTCGCCAAATTTGAACTTGCTTCACTCATACAAATTAAATAATATGTGGCAACTGTATATTCTAAATGAGGTATTGAAACAGAAATAATTTTTGCCCCTAATCCTTCTAATTTATTAATCGCCCTTTTAACAACACCCTCTACTTCTTTATTAATTCCTTCTCCAAAGAATTCTTTTGGAACTCCTATAACTTTTTTATTTATTGGTTTATCTAATCCTTCTGTATATTTTTCAATTTTCTTATCTACTGAAGTAGAATCAAGGGGATCTTTACCTGAAATTATTTCAAGCATTAAGGCAGAGTCATAAACGCATTTAGTAATTGTACCAATCTGATCTAATGAATTTGCAAAGGCTACTAGTCCATACCTAGAAACCCTTCCATAAGTTGGTTTCAATCCCACCGTTCCGCAAAAAGAGGCTGGACATCGAATACTACCACCAGTATCACTTCCTAAAGCTAATATTGCTTGTCTTGATGCGATACTAGCAGCACTACCACCACTCGATCCTCCTGGTACCCTTGTTATATCCCAAGGATTATAAGTAGGGCCGTAACAACTGTTTTCTGTAGAAGTACCCATAGCAAATTCATCCATATTCGTATTTCCGATATGAATTGCTCCTTGATCCTCAATAAGACGTTCAATAACAAACGCATTATAAGGTGGTCGATAATCTTTCAATATTTTTGAACAACAAGTTGTTGGAAAATTTTTAATACATATAAGATCTTTATTCGCTAGAGGTAAACCATACAAACCCCCAATTTTTTTACCTTTTTTTAGATCTTTATCAAATAATTTTGCTTTATCTAAAGCTTTTTCTTTCGAGATATTAACAAAAGAGTGTAATGAATCCTCCGTTTCCTCTATTCTTGCAAAACAACTTTCTAATAACTCTTGAACTGAGATATCCTTGCTTTTTATCTTTTCAATTAATTCATATCCCATATATTCATAGAGTTTCATATAAACTAAGCCAAAATCTATTGTAAGTTTTATGATAAATAAAAAATAGATAACAATTAATACTTAAGCATGAAAATCAAATTTAATTTCCTAAGGTGATTTCCTAATCATAGTTCTAGGAAATGGTATCGCATCTTTAATATTATCTATTCCACATAGCCACATAACAACTCTTTCAACTCCCATACCATAACCAGAATGGGGAACACTCCCATAACGTCTCAACTCAAAATACCACTCATACTTTTTAGGATCTTCACCATCAGATTTTAATCTTCTTATCATATCATCAATTAATAAAGAGCGTTCTGAGCCCCCTACAATTTCACAATATCCTTCTGGTGCCAGCATATCAAAACATAGTGCTTCTTTAGGATTCTCATTACTTGGAGGTTTATAAAATCCCATGATCTCTGTAGGATAATGTGTGACAACAACTGGCACCTTAAAATGATCTGCTATTTTTGCTTCTTCAATAGTTCTTAAATCTTTACCCCAAGGAACATTCATATTATATTTGGAATTGAGAATTTCTAAGGCTTCCGAATATTTAATGGTAGGATATTCTGCTTCAGTATAATGCTCTAATAATTTAATATCTCTCTCTAAAATTTCTAATTCTTTTCTATTATGTTGTAAAACTTGCTTGACAATAAATCTAATCTCATCCTTCGCAACTTCGGTAACCTCATCTAATTGCATCCAAGCAGCTTCCATTTCTGCCATCCAAAATTCTGATAAATGTCTTGAAGTTTTAGATTTTTCAGCTCTGAAAGTTGGTCCCATATTATATATTTTCCCTAATGAAAAAATACCTGCTTCAGCATATAATTGCCATGTTTGGCTAAGGTATATTATATCATTGAAATATTTTACTTCAAATAAGGTAGCTCCTCCCTCAGATTGGCTAGGCTGAAAAATTGGGGCATCAAACTCAAAAAACCCATTCCTTCTAAAAAATTCATGGATCGCTCCAACAATAGTATGTCGTACTTTTAAAATAGCATTTAATTTTCTAGATCTTAACCATAAATGTCTATTATCATATAATAATTCTGGAGATTGGTGTTCTGTAATTGGAAACGGTTCAGCAATTTGAATTATTTCCAAATCTGAAACTGAAACTTCGTAACCTGTAGGTGCTCTATCATCTTTCATTAATTCACCTGATACTTTTACGGAAGATTCAATTGTTAGTTTTTCAGCCATTTCAAAGATCTCTGGATTCTTAGCTTTAGAAACAACACACTGAATTATATCTGATTCATCTCTTAATACAATGAAAATAAATTTATTCGATTTTCGTTCTCTGTAAATCCAACCTCTTAAATTTACCTTCACTGTGCCTTTCTGAAGAGCTTCATCAATTGTAGTGTATTTTAAATTTCTCATTGTTAAATAAACGATTATCTATATATATTTACATTGTATATTCAAAATTTATAACTAAATTAATAGGAGCTATCTAAAAAATTTGACTGTAATATTAAAAAATCTATTCTTCTTCTTGTTTTTTAATAAGATATTTGGAGAAAATATTCATATAAAGACACTCTTCTGGACTCATCTCTGGAGTTAGCTGAGGATTATCTGTAAATACTACGTTACTATTCCTAATTATAACTACTGGTGTTTG